>CAIYWF010000322.1 GCA_903929845.1 uncultured Chlorobiaceae bacterium
CTTGCCCGCAACAACAAGGAGTATGACGCTCTTTCCAAGCAGATTGAATATGAAGAGAAAGAGATCGCCCAGGCAGAGATTCAGCTTCAAGATATTGTCCATACCATACAGCGGATAGAAGAAATCCAGAAAAAAGGTCGACAACTGATTACCGAGAATCGGTATGACGAGATTACTGAAGAGATGATGCCTGACGATGTCCTGCATCAGCAACTTGAAGACCTGAGCAAACAGGTAACCCAGAAAAAAGAGGAACTTGAAAGCATTGTTATAGAAACAGCCGAAGATGTTGATTCCCTGAAAAAAAAGGTGAGCGAACAGCGGGCACTCATTGACCGTGAGGCAAAAAGGCTGCTCGACAAGTACGACCATCTCAGAAGCGGCACCTTGCGCAATGCTGTCGTCATGCTTAACCGCAACGCCTGTTCTGGCTGCAACACAAGAGTTCCGACAAATCGTCACACCATGATTGTACAGGGCGGCTTTTACCTCTGTGAGTCATGCGGACGTATTGTTGTTCATGAACGGCTTTTTGAAGAAGCCGAAGGCTGATTGTATTTTCAACACGTTCTTTGTAAAGCTGGAATCGCAAGTGTGCAGTCGCCGTGCAACGTAGAGGTTGCGCAGAGGAAAGTCCGAACTTCACAGGGCAGGGTGCCGGTCGAGAGCTGCAAGGCTCAAGCCCGGGGATGACGGCGCAAGCCGGTTATCACAGAGAGTGCAACAGAAAACAGACCGCCCCGAATTACCATTGGTAAACCGGAGTAAGGGTGAAACGGCGGTGTAAGAGACCACCAGACAGTGCAGTAATGCAATGTGCTTGGCAAACCTCCCCGAAGCAAGGCTAAATAGGAAAGCTTTCCCTCCCAAGGGAAAAGAGCGGCCCGTTCAATTCCGCAAGGAGAGTTTTCGGGTAAGCCGCATTAGATAAATGGCTGCAGCTTTACCCGGTTTTTCCGGGTAATCCACAGAATTCGGCTTATAGCTTTCGATTTCAGTTTTTTTATATCCTACGAAAATCGTTAAAAATTCACCGCCGTTGCACCTGCTGTCTGCTTCCGCATCAGCTCCATCCAGCCTGAACCGGATATCTTTTCCGCCAGTGCGACAACAATATGCTGCGGCACAACACCAAGATCAAGATTTCTCCCAAGCCCCTGCACACATGACGGACAGTTTGTGAGGATGACCGCCTTCGATTGACCATGCATCGACTCCGAAATGGCATCCCGTTTTCGATGAAGCATGGAATCGGTAATGTCAGGACGAGACAGTGCCAGCGTTCCCGCCTCCGAACAGCAATGCGGCACAGCGGTCACACGACCAAAACCTCCTATAGTCCGAAGTGTTTCACGCGCTTTACCTGAGAGTGAATCATGACACGGTGCATGGTAGAGATAATCACCATCGCCATTGAGCTTCAGCCCTTTTCCAAGAGCATAGGCTGAAATATCCGAGATTTTTCCACCAAACAGCTTGCCAGTCTCAATAGCATCAAGCCCCTCCATACAGGTGCCGCAGGACACCACACAGGCATCAAAATCGAGGTAGGAGAACATCTCCCTGATTTGGCTGAAAAGCACCGTATTGCGCAAAACAATACTCGAATACTGATCAGTTTTGGCATTGACATGCGCCGGAAAGCCGCAACAGAGGAACGGGGGGGGAAGCACCACTCTCGTACCAAGCTCAAGCAAAACATGAATTGCCGCCATAGAAATCGTAGAGTTCATGCGCTCCGAACCACATCCCGGAAAATAGAAAACATTGCCAGTCACCTCTCCCGAAGGCTCGAAGACCAGCACCTGGTCAGGGCCGCACTCCGGCAGCACATCACGCAACGTCTCCTCCGGCACCGGGGGCACCGGAGAACGCAACAATCTTAACGGATAGAGGGCGGGAGGATCATTCTCAGGCTGCAAGGGCGCTGAGAGTTTGTTGCCTGCCCGCTGAGCAGCTCCACCCATCCTGAGCACTGCCTTGCGGAAAAGCGCATTGAAGGCAGGTGAACGGCTGTCAAGATAGCGCAGCGTCAGCTCCGTGACGGGCGAAGAGTGCTTGAAACCCCACTCCGAAAGAATTTCACGCTCCAACACCGAAACCTCCCCGGTATCAATATCAACCGGGCAAGGCTTGAGACATTTATGGCAGATCGTGCAGTGGTCGGCCACCTCCTCAAGCCACTGCAAAAGGGCAAAGTCAGTCGATCGCTCACGCTGGGCATCAAAAAGAAGCGCCTCAATCAGCGACCCGATTGCAAGATTCTTGTTTCGAGGATGATAGAACATTCCCCTGGCCGGGTAGTAGACACAGCAATCGGTCTTGCACTTGCCGCACCGAATACAATAGTCAACCTTTTTCGAGAGTTCCTCGATCTGGGCCCGCTTGAGAATGTGCGCCTCAAGTTCGAGTAAATTAAAGGATGGGGTAAAAATATGGTTGAGCGCCTCATAATCTTCAAGCTTGCCGGGGTTCATGATTCCCTGGGGATCAACCTTGTGACGATAGCGCGACAGCTCTTCCACAAGAGCGGGATCAAGATACTTCAGTTTGGTGACACCAATTCCGTGCTCGCCAGAAACCACTCCGCCAAGAGAGACCACCTTCTCCATAACATGGTCAATCACCTTGTCGGCTCGATCAAGCATAGGCCGGTCATTCGAAAGAACTGGCACGTTGACATGGACGTTGCCATCACCGGCATGCATGTGCGTCGCCAGCACAATGCGCCGATCGCGAACATGATGATAAGCACCCTCCAGGGCCGCCTCCATTTCAGGATATCCCTGCACAAGCTCACCCAGCTCTCGGGCCATCTCCTGCAACACTGCAAGAGAGCGCAGAGACTCCTCCGTCTCCGCAAGAATTCTCTCATCAAACATGCGGCAGAGTTCAAGTCCGGCAGGAATCTTGGAGGTAAACTGGCCACCATCCCCTTTGACCTTGGCTGTCGAAAGAATATCCACTGCACGCTGCACAAATCGACGCTGGGCATAACGCTCTTCGTCAATATTCAGCTTGTCGATAAAACGTGAAAACTCGGCAAGCGCCTCCAGCGGAATCACAATATCCTCGTTCAACTTGAAAGCGTTCGTTCTGCGGGCAATCGCACCAAGCTTTTTACGATCAGCCCAAAAGCGGACGCCTTCCGCATTATCCCTGGCCAAAAACATCAGCGTATTAGGATGCGGCTCAAGCAGACGCTCCACCCGCTCCACACCACTCTGCACCTCGGCTGCGCTGTTACCGGCAATATCAATCAGCAGCACAGCTTTCGGCGTCTGGGCACGGGGCGCCTTTACCTTATAGTCAATAGCTCTGATATACTCATCGTCAAAATGCTCCAGCGCAAGCAGCGCTTCCCGATTTTCCGACTGGAGAGGAAAAATTTTTGACAGCTCAAGAATCACGCGGCTTGCCTCATCCATGTCGGGGCCAAAAAACTCAAGACAAAGCGTCCTCTTTTCAGGATACTTCGGATAAAGCACAAAAAGAGCCGAGGTAATCACCCCGTCAGTTCCCTCTTTCTGGAGTCCGGGCACTCCCCCAAGCGCTTTGTTGGTAATATCCTTCCAGAGCCCTTTTTTCCGAATATCGGTGCCAAGCAGCTCAATGCGATCAATTCTCTTGCCCGACTCATTCCACACCTCAAAGGTGACCGTATCCTCATGCAGAATTTTCCGCAATCGATGATCAACACGCTTCACAATCCAGTTCTCCCCGGAGGGCATTGCCATGCGCCATTCAACCAGACTATCAATACAGGTTCCCCAACGTACCGCCATCTTTCCTCCGGCATTTTCGGCTATATTGCCCCCCACCGTGCAGGACCACTCACTGGTTGGATCCGTGGCAAAAACAAGACCATGCTCGTCAGCTTCCTCCATCGCGCTCTCCGTCACC
>CAIYWF010000323.1 GCA_903929845.1 uncultured Chlorobiaceae bacterium
AAAATTATTTAATAATAAATTATTTTACATCCGCTTTGACACGCTATTGTTTTATTATACAGTATGAAAGCACTTGCAGGGCAGTTGATATAATACTCTCCCTGTAAACAAGATGCAACACGGAAACCCTTCAATCCTGACCACATTGCGCCAAATGAAGATCACATTCAGCAAACTGTCCGGTGCTGGCAATGACTTTATTGTCATCGACAACAGAAATAATTCCATCCATCTTACTCCAGTGCGGATTCAGGAATTATGCACCAGAAGAACAGGAATTGGGGCTGACGGACTTATTTTCATTGAACCCTCTTCCATGTATTCTTTCAGCATGAAATATTACAATGCAGACGGTTTCCCGGGATCAATGTGTGGAAACGGCGGGAGATGCGCCGTGTATTTCGCCCACACCATCGGGATTACCGGATCATCGGAGACATTTTACACGTTTGAAGCCAACGGCAACCGATACGACGCCTGGATTACAGGAGAAGAAACCGTTAAACTGCGAATGCTTCCACCGAAGGAATTTAGAAACGATATCGAAATTGAGGGACTTATCTGCCACTCTGTCAACACAGGCTCACCACATGCTGTTGTCTATACCTCCGACCTTGAACATATCAAGGTAACCGAAATCGGCAAAACCATAAGGCATAGAACAGACATTTTTCCGGAAGGTTCCAATGTCAACTTTATTGAGATCACTTCTCCTGAATCAATTACTATTCGCACTTTTGAACGCGGCGTAGAGGACGAAACCCTTGCTTGCGGTACAGGTGCCGTTGCTGCAGCTTTAATGAGCCACCATATTGGCAAAATAAACGCATCAACCATACTGGTAAAAGTAAAAAGCGGAGATACCCTGCAAGTACAGTTCAATGAAAACATGGATGAAGTATTCCTAACCGGTCCCGCTCAATGTATCTTTGAAGGCAGCTTCACCCTGTAATTCATATTGAATCTGAAGGAAACATCTGATTATTCCAAACCATTCCGTTCGGATAAATGCCAGGGAGCATTCTTGTGAACTTATATTTTTATCATGGTCAATATTTACAAGGAAAAGCTGTACCAACGCCTTTACTGAAAACATTAAACTACAATAAAAAAGTTACTTACAGTTTATGCAATATAAGATCAGCCCAAACATTGAGCCCTTGGTATTTTTTATTTCTTGTCCATTTCATATATATTAGAAAAACTTGTAACAGTCAATGTAAATGTTCATTACCTGCAATAGTCGTGCTCTATTCATTTATTAACCAGTGATACCATTAACTTCACAGACTTTATTTTCTCTTTTTTTGAAATTTTTATCGCTTAAGCATAGTATATAAAATGATTTGTGGAACCAGCAGCAGCTTATGGGTCATTAAAAAATCCAAAGACAAATCATCATTCCAACAACAGTGTTGATAAAGATTCTGCTAAGCTTTAAAAAGGCTTCAGCTAATCACATTCTTTAATTATTGTGAATGATGTGTATGCAGTAATAAAAAAATACAGGTTAAGGAAAGTCGATAACAAATATTTTAGCATTATCAGGGTTCACAAACCTGAAGGAACTGAAATGTATTTTTTATTTAAACAAAAAATACTTGTAAATAACACTTCATTACCATAAAAATAATATAAATATTATCTTGAACAAGGTTGCAGCAGACAAGAGTTTGACTTTATACTTTACTTATAGCAAAGTGAATGAAACACCCCCCGCAAGCTGCGGTGTATCTGTTTTTGAAATACTAACTTTCGCCAAAAATGGCGGGGAATTTAACCCTGAGAGATTAAACTTTACAAGAACACATTCGCGCCTTAATGCCGGTTTCTCGTTAATTTATGCTCCAAATCATGAAATCAAGTAGCATTATATTTATCGTTCTGGCATGTACAGCCATGATGTCTATTCCTGCAAAGAGCCATGCTGTATCACCAAATTCAGATATGGTGGTTAACGCAACTCCCGTCGCCCAAATTTCGATGGACGCATTCAAGGCTGGTGCTCTTGACCGACAAGAAACTCTAAACCTCGCAACTCTCTGTTTGGCTGACCCGCAAAGCCAGAACGCTGAAGAAATTGCCAACAAAATCGTTTTACTTTATCCGGATGATGAAGATGTCCTGAAAATCGCTATTCAGCTCTATGAAAAAATATTGCAGGCAGAAAAGGCGTTGCCATTATATGAACATTTGCGCAAGCTGCATCCCAATGACACAACGCTTACCCTTGATGCGGCAAGGTGCTATGGTTGGGCCGGGAGAATTGCCGAGTCTCTGAATCTCTATGAGACTGTCATCAATTCAGGTAACGGAAATGACCTGATTCAGGCCCAATATGCTGACGTGCTCTACGAAAGCAAACAGTATTCCAAAGCAGTTGTGTGCTACCGAGAACTCTGGAAAAAAGGAGTACTGCAAAAAAAGTATGCCCTCAATTTCGTCCATGCACTTATGGCAACAGGAGAACAAGCTGAAAGTACCAAACTTCTCGATTCTCTTGCGAAGCTTTATCCTGGAGACACCGAGGTCCTTAAGGCAACGGCAGATGTCTCTTTTGCTATGAAGGATTATGGGCGGGCAGCAACCCTTTATCGTGAACTGATTGTCAAAAAACCAAATGATCTTTCTGCTTCTCTGTGGCTCACCGATGTTGCTATGGCAAGAAATGACTATGCCGAAGTCGTCAAGATCAATAAAGAAATTCTCCAGCTTTCCCCTGAAAACCAGAAGGCCATGTTGACAATCGCAAGGGCGTCAAGCTGGCGGGGAGATTATTCTACCGCGCTTTTTTATTATGACAAATTGATTGCATCAAGCAATCCTGATCCTCTTTATTATCGCGAAAAGGCTCGAGTGCTTGGATGGATGGGTAACCAGAGTGCTTCTGTTTCTCTGTATGATGTTGCTCTTCGCACGTTCCCTCATGACAATGCACTGAAAGCTGAAGCCGAGGCTAAAAAAAACTATTACAGCAACACTTACCGGCCTGCAGTCAGGGCATACAAAGAATGGTTAGTTGCAGAACCAAAGCAGCCGGAAGCACTGTTTGACCTCGGTCAGTTCTATATACAAGACAGAAGATGGAAAGAGGCCATTGAAACGTATGATATACTTCTCACGGAGATACCTGATTATCGGTTGGCAGTACTGGCAAGACAAAAAGCAATAGTCACCTCGTCAATGATGAGTCTGAATAGCAGTGCCGAATATTTCAGCGCTCAAAGTGGCGGACGAGAAACTGATGTCAGCTTTTCTGGCTTTTATACTTCGCTTTCTTACCCGTTTCAAAACAGGTTAACCGGTTTTGTGGACTTTAACAGTAAATCCTACAGTTTTAAGAAATACGCGCAGACTCCACTAAGCCAAGGCATAACACTGGGCATGGAGTACTGCAATCTCCCTGATATTCTCCTGCGCGGTGCTTACGGATTTCACCAAAACCCGAGCCCTCTGAAAGACAGTCACACAGGCTTTTTGGAAACTGAAAGCCAGCCTCTCGACAATCTGCATCTCGGCCTTTCGTACCACAAAGAGGATGTAATTTCAAATTATAAGACACTCCAGAACCATCTGCAGACCAACCACTGGCAGGGACGGTTAGTCTACGACGGATACAGAAGATGGCATGCAGGGATTGATTACGGCATTGATCACTATTCCGATAGTAAGAGCAGTGTGACAGCCGGGATGGATATTACAGCGAACCTTCTTTATGACCCTCAGCGCCTGAGCATTACCTATCGCTTGCAGGATTATGGGTTTGGTGCCGATGCCTATCCTAAGGCTGATTACTGGACTCCATCATCGTTCACTACTCATACTGCCGGTATTGAATGGCAGCATGACCTCAATAAAGAACGTTTTCAGGGTGCAAATGCAGCATATTACACCGCCGCATTCCGACTAAGTCTTGAACCTGGCGGGAATGTCTCCCACCAGATTCATGCGGGATTGCACCGTGACTGGAGCAACCGGTTTTCCACCTCCATGGATTATCAGTATACTTGGAATGCAAATTATGATATTTATAATGATCGAATGCTGAAACTGGAAGCAAAATTATTCTTGTAAAAAAATGAAGGGTAGAAATAAATCCTGGATTATTTTGATCCCAATGTTTGTGCTGTTAATTGCAGTGCTTAGTTATCTTTTTACCCGTCTCTCTTTTCTTTATATATCACAATTGACTCCCTTCGAACACGTTTTCAGCTTACTGTATTTTTTTGCTGAAGCGTTTATTCTGTTTCATTGTTTCTTTTTCTTTTTAAGTGTTGCCAGCGATAGCATGTATCATGACGAGCCAAAGCAGACTGAGCCTGGTAGAGATGCGTCCGTTGCAATCCTTATCCCTGCACGGCACGAACCAAAAGAAATTATTGAAAATACTCTATTAACCTGCAAAAATATTGAATACGAACAAAAAAAAGTTTATCTGCTTGATGACTCTTCGCTAGATAAGTTCAAACAGGAGGCAAGAGAACTTTCCGCTGTATTGGGTGTTGAAGTTTTTACCCGAGACAACAACCGTGGGGCAAAGGCAGGGATGATAAACGAGGTGTTAAAAACTCTTACTGAGAAGTACATTGCTATTTTTGATGCTGATCAGAACCCCATGCCATTGTTTTTGAGTAAGATTATTCCTTTGCTTGAGGGTAATGATAAACTTGCCTTCGTTCAGACACAGCAGTTTTATTCAAATGGTGATTTCAGCCCCGTTGCGCTTGCCTCCCAAGCTCAGCAGGCCGTATTTTTTGAATACGTCTGTCAGGGAAAATCTGCACATGACGCAATGTTCTGCTGCGGCACCAATGTAGTTTTCCGTCGCTCCGCACTTGAGGATGTTGGGGGATTTGCAGAAGACAGTGTTACTGAGGACCTTGCCACATCAGTGAAAATGCACCGAAAGCACTGGAAATCGTTATACTGCAACAAAGCGTATACGTTCGGTATGGCTCCAGAAGATCTAGAATCGTACTTCAAGCAGCAGAGTCGCTGGGCAATGGGTAGTATTGGACTCTTCCGTAGAATAGTACACTTATTTTTTTCTGATATGAAAGTAATGACGTCTATCCAATGGATCGAATATACGTTAGCCACAACTTGGTATTTTATTGGATGGGCCTATTTTTTTATGGTTGCCGGACCGGTCATGTATATTTTTTTTAACGTTCACTCATTTTTAATGGATCCATGGCTCATTGTCTTGACATGGGTGCCATACTTTTTTCTCTCAATGGTGATGTTTTATTCCAGTATGTTGAAAAAGAAGTACCCTTTGGCCACAATGTTTAAGGTACAAGTACTTAACATGTTAACTATCCCGATACTTATGAAAGCTGCCATATTTGGAATCTTGAATATCAAAAAAGGGTTCCAAGTCACTCCAAAGGGAGTTGGGAGAAGTGTTCCGTACATTGGACTTTGGCAACAGCTTCTTTTATTGGGAGTCAATCTTGCTGCAATGGGGTTTGGTGTATTCAGACTTTCTAACGAAAATGACATCCTGCTTTCGGTTGATGTGTTCTGGGTCTTTTTTCATAGTATCCTGTTTGCTGGAATATTTTATTTTAACAAAAAATGATGACTGGGTTTTTTCGGCTTGTATTTTTTGCTTTTCTTTCGTTCTTCTTAATCAATTGTTCAACAGTCCCTCAGAAGCCTGAAGAGAATCCTGAAGAGATTTCAGCTAGATCCTGGTCACACTTCAAACGTACGTTCCTTCGAACAGGCCGAGTTATTCGTCCAACAAACAATAACGATACTGTTTCTGAAGGAGAGGCTTACGTCATGCTTCGCGCTGTACTCATGAATGATCGGGAAACCTTTAATAAATGTCTTTCCTGGACTGAAGCAGTGCTTTCACGCAAAAAATCGCATGGTGACCGTTTGCTGGCCTGGCATTTCGAAAATGGACAGGTCAGCGATACAGCCGCAGCATCAGATGCCGATATCGATTATGCATTCAGCCTTATTCTGGCCTATCGTACATGGCATGATAAACGGTATCTTCAAATTGCCCGGGAAGTACTAAAAAGTGTGCTTGACCACGAAACTGCAGTAATAAACGGAAGGCTCTATTTTCTGCCATGGCCAAGCAGGAAAAACGTAACAGACGAACTCGTAGCCCTGAACCCGTCATACTATGCTCCATCGCATTTCAAACTCTTTTATGAGGTCAGCTCTGACAATCGCTGGATTCAGCTTTCCGATACAACGTATGACCTTCTTGAAAGGCTTCTTGTTTCCTCTGGCAAATTGAAAGATGGAGGTTTGGTTCCTGACTGGATTGCAGTTGACAAGCAAGGAATAATACGAACTCTGCCCGGAAAACCTGTTATTTATGGATGGGATGCGGTAAGGGTTCCACTAAGAATCGCTGCTGATTATTACCTCTATGACGACCAGCGTGCTCTCAGCATTCTTCGTTGGTTTTCAGGATCTTTTGAAAAAGAATTCAGCAGCAACTTCAGCATCTATTCCTGTAAGGACTCTACAAAAAAAAGTTTTGAAAACGCACTTTTCTATAGTGCGGCATACGCGGCAACGGAGGCAGCAGGCTCTTCAATCGCCCCTAAAATACTGCAACGCCTTCGAAAATGTATTCGGATGAACGGTGACAGCTTCTACTACAACTCCCCTGATGACTATTATATAAATAGTCTTTCCTGGCTGCCAGAATATTATCTGATAAATAAAACAAAAACAACAGATACATCAAGACCACTTGATTCAGAGAAAAAACTCTCTTTCCAATGGTTAGGTCTTTAGAAGAAAAAGCTTGCAGTCTTGTAAAGAAATGTTCTTGATCGAGACTGTTTATTGTTTGTTAAACCCTAAATATGACTGTCACAGGTTTTCCTGTCGTCATATTTTTCGTTATACTAATACCTGTTCTGGAACCATATTTTCGCAGCATTATATGGGCAAAGTATCGTCAGTAACCCAAGACCCAATAAAATGAACATTCATGAATATCAAGGCAAGGATATCCTGAGAAAATTCGGGGTTGCAGTGCCAAATGGAATTGTGGCCTATTCGCCTGAAGAGGCAAAACAGGCGGCCAAGGAGCTCTTTGACGAACTCTGTTGTCCGGTTGTTGTTGTAAAAGCACAGATTCATG
>CAIYWF010000324.1 GCA_903929845.1 uncultured Chlorobiaceae bacterium
ATGGACAAGCTTATCGCAGCAGGTATCGATGAAGCCATTGTAATTGTGGGCTACCTTGGCAACATGGTTGAAGACTGGCTGCTAAAACATTACACGATCAAATTTACCTTTGTTCACCAAGCGGATCTCCTCGGACTTGCCCATGCTATCTGGATGTGCAAACCCAACATCATTGACAATGAGCCGCTTTTCATCATTCTCGGCGACACTATTTTTGACGTGGATCTTGAACCGGTACTGAAAAGTCCGTTTTCAACATTGGGAGTAAAAGAGGTTGATGACCCGCGACGATTCGGAGTTGCTGTAACTGATGGGGAAAAAATCCTGAAACTGGTGGAAAAACCCGATACTCCTGTCAGTAACCTTGCCATTGTCGGCCTCTATTTTCTCCGGCACTCCAGATCGCTCTTTGCCACCATTGACCATCTGATTGAAAATAATATAAAAACAAAGGGGGAGTACCAGCTCACCGATGCACTCCAGCTCATGATTGAAGGGGGGGAGACATTTACCACTTTCCCGGTCAGCGGCTGGTATGACTGCGGCAAACCGGACACTCTCCTCTCAACCAACAAGATTCTTCTTCAAAACAATAAACCGGCAAAAGATTATCCAGGCTGCATTATTGTCGATCCGGTTTTTATCGCCGATAATGCCATTCTTAACAACGCCATTATTGGTCCAAATGCCACTATAGGCGAAAATTCCAAAATTACGGACGCTATCGTCAGGGATTCCATTATCGGCAGCGAAGCCAAGGTTGTCCATATAATGCTTAATCACTCCATCATAGGAAGCAATGCCAGCATTTCCGGAAATCCTCATGAAATCAGTGTCGGCGATTATTCCGAAATTATGGTGGGATAAGAGAATTTTTGCATAGAAGAAAGCGAATGTTTACATTTTGACTTTATTTTTCATCGGCATCCCCATTACCTATGGACACGGTGCCGCAAGCTCCCGGGATGCGTTATTTCTCCGGGCTTGCCGGAGAAGGTTTTTCCGTGTCCAGTCATTTCCCTGTGAAATCCTTACACTCAAAAGCTCTCGACTGGATCAGTTTTTTCTTTTCATGTTGTTATTGTTCTTCATTTAACTAAAATTTTATTGAAAATATGTCACAAAAAAGGTATTTCTTTACCTCAGAATCCGTATCAGAAGGACATCCTGACAAGGTTGCCGATCAGATTTCCGATGCTGTTCTCGATGATTTTCTTCGCCAGGACTCCAATTCACGTGTTGCCTGTGAAACTTTTGTAACGACAGGCCAAGTGATTGTAGGTGGTGAAGTTACAACCAAAGGAATTGTGGATATCCAGACAATTGCCCGGAAGGTTGTAACCGAAATCGGCTACACCAAGGGTGAATACATGTTTGAAGCCAACTCATGCGGCGTTCTTTCAGCTCTCCACAGTCAGTCACCAGATATCAATCGCGGTGTTGACCGGAAAGAAGAGATTGCTGACGAGTTTGACCGTGTCGGCGCAGGCGATCAGGGTATGATGTTCGGCTATGCCTGCACAGAAACCCCTGAGCTGATGCCTGCAGCAATCCAGTTTGCCCAGCAGCTTGTCAAAACACTTGCAGAAATCCGCAAGGAGGGCAAAATCATGACCTATCTCCGGCCTGATGCCAAAAGCCAGGTTACCCTTGAATATGAAAACGAAATTGTCAAGCGTGTCGATGCGGTTGTTGTTTCAACCCAGCATGATCCAGAACCGGAAGGTGTCAGTGAAACCGCATGGCAGGAAGTTATCAAGCATGACATCGTTGAACATGTCGTCAAGGTTGTCATTCCCGCTAATCTGATCGACGAAAACACCAAGTTTCACATCAACCCGACAGGACGTTTTGTCATCGGCGGACCACACGGTGATACCGGACTGACCGGCCGGAAGATCATTGTTGACACTTATGGCGGTGCGGCGCCTCACGGCGGCGGCGCCTTCAGCGGCAAAGATCCTTCAAAGGTTGACCGCAGTGCCGCTTATGCCGCACGCCACGTTGCCAAGAATATCGTTGCTGCCGGTCTGGCTGACAAATGCACCGTTCAGGTCTCTTATGCCATCGGTGTTGCACGTCCGGTATCTATCTATATCAACACGCATGATACCGCAAAACAGGGTTTTGATGATGCCCAGATACAGGAAAAGGCTGAAGTTATCTTCGATCTTCGTCCTGCGGCTATCATCAAACGGTTCAGCCTCGACAAACCTCAGGGATGGAGCTATCAGCAGACTGCTGCCTACGGTCATTTCGGCCGCGATATCTTCCCTTGGGAAAAAACCGAAAAGGTTGCTGATCTAAAAAAAGCTTTCAACCTGGCCTGAGCAATCTCAACATATTAAAACAAGAAACACTAATATGACAACAGTCGCGAAG
>CAIYWF010000325.1 GCA_903929845.1 uncultured Chlorobiaceae bacterium
AACATACCGTCTCTTCTCTTTTCAAGGAAGATGTTAAAGCCTATCTCGATGAACAAGGCATTATTTGCACTCCACAGTTTATTGCGAAATGCTCTACAGGTATTGAATTTACCTTTGACTTTCAAATTGCGGGCAAGCAAAATGAGATTGTCATTAAATCTTTTAATTCTCTGAATAAAATTAATGTTCCGAATTTTCTCTTTGGTTGGGAGGATATAAAGCCAACCAGAGAGAAGGTTTCCTGCAAAGAGTTAAAAGGCTTGGCTATTGTAAATAATGAGGACAAGGAGATAAAGAGGGAGTATTTGGATGCACTGAAAAGTAAAGGTGCTGATATTATACTGTGGGATCAACGCTATCAGCGAGAAATGTTAGATAAATTTGCCGCGTAGCATCAAGAGTTGGATTAAGAGTAAACAATGCTGCATGTGCAGGATGATGAACGTGACAACGAAAGAATGACACAAAAACTGACTGAATCTGCAATAGAAGAGTTTGCCATTCATCTGTTTGAGAGGCAGGGATACAGTTCTCTCTACGGGCCGGACATTGCACCTGACGGGGCCAACCCTGAGCGCCGTCATTACGATGAGGTGCTGCTGACAGGTCGGCTTGAGGTCGCGCTTCGCCACATTAACCCCCGGCATTCGCCATCGGTGCTTCAGGCTGCACTGAAAGAGGTACAGCGTATCCATTCGCCTGATCTTCTGGCCAATAATGAAGCCTTTCATCGCATGCTTACTGAAGGTGTGGGAGTCACCTACCAGCAGAACAGCAATGAGCGTGGCGATCTGGTGAAGCTCATTGATTTTGAGACTCCCGAAAACAATGAGTTTGTTGTAGCTAATCAGTTTACAGTCATTGAGAACCACCAGAACAAGCGTCCTGACATCGTGCTCTTTGTCAACGGCATTCCGCTGGTGGTGCTCGAACTGAAAAACGCTGCCGATGAAAACGCAACCATCAAGTCGGCGTTCCGGCAGATTGAAACCTACAAGCAGGCCATACCAACACTCTTCACCTCCAATGCCATTGTCGTCATCTCCGATGGTCTTGAGGCAAGGGCAGGCTCTCTTTCTGCGGGCTTCTCCCGTTTTATGGCATGGAAAAGCGCTGATGGCAAAGCTGAAGCCTCGCATCTGGTCAGTCAGCTTGAAACACTGATTACGGGTATGTTGAACAAGGCAACGCTGCTTGATCTTGTGCGTCACTTCATTGTTTTTGAAAAAAGTAAAAAGGAAGATCCCGCTACCGGTATCGTCGCCATTACGTCGGTGAAAAAACTGGCCGCCTATCACCAGTACTATGCCGTCAATGCCGCTGTAGCCTCAACCTTGCGGGCGGTCGATCTGGATGCTCACCTGCAAACTCGTGAAAATCCATTGAGTTATGGCCTGCCCGGCGTAGCTGGCCAGCCAAGGGGCGACCTGAAGGCTGGTGTGGTTTGGCATACCCAAGGCTCAGGAAAATCGCTCTCGATGGTCTTTTATACCGGCAAGATTGTGCTGGTACTCGACAACCCAACTATTCTTGTCATAACCGACCGCAACGATCTCGACGATCAGTTGTTCGATACCTTTGCGGCATCAAAACAGTTGTTGCGGCAGGAACCGGTGCAGGCAGAGAGCAGGGAGCAGTTGAAAGATCTCTTGAAAGTTGCTTCCGGCGGGGTGATCTTTTCAACCATCCAGAAGTTTCAGCCCTCAGAAGGGAATGTCTATGAGCAGTTATCCCCTCGCCGAAATATTGTGGTTATTGCCGACGAAGCCCACCGCACCCAGTATGGCTTCACCGCCAAAACCATCGATGAGAAAAATGCTGATGGTGTTGTTATTGGTAAAAAGGTCGTCTACGGTTTTGCCAAGTATCTTCGTGATGCCCTGCCCAATGCGACCTATCTCGGCTTTACCGGTACACCGATTGAAAAAACCGACATCAACACTCCGGCAGTCTTCGGCAACTATGTCGATATCTACGACATAGCCCAGGCTGTTGAAGATGGTGCAACCGTTCGGATTTTCTACGAAAGCCGGTTGGCAAAGGTTGAGCTTGGAGAAGAAGGTAAAAAACTTATTACTGAGCTTGATGAAGAGCTTGATCAGAACCAACTGACCGAAACGCAAAAAAGCAAGGCCAGATGGACCAGAATGGAGGCGTTGATTGGCAGTGCCAACCGCACCCGAAATGTTGCGAAGGATATTGTCACGCACTTCGAGGCCCGACAGGAGGTTTTTGCCGGAAAGGGCATGATTGTCTGCATGTCGCGTCGTATTGCTGCCGAGTTGTATGCAGAAATCATCAATCTCCGTCCTGAATGGCATTCTGACGAGATAAACAAAGGTTCCATCAAGGTGGTCATGACCATTGCCTCAAGTGACGGACCATTGTTGTCCAAACATAATACAACCAAGGAACAGCGTAAACTGCTGGCCGAACGCATGAAAGATGACGACGATCCTCTGAAACTCGTGATCGTCTGTGATATGTGGCTTACCGGTTTTGACGCCCCTTCGTTGCATACCATCTACATCGACAAGCCGATGAAAGGGCACAACCTGATGCAGGCGATTGCTCGCGTGAACCGGGTGTACAAAGACAAGCCCGGAGGTTTGGTGGTTGACTATCTGGGGATTGCTGCCGACCTGAAAGAGGCGCTCTCTTTCTATTCCGATTCAGGAGGCAAAGGCGATCCTACACTTTTGCAGGAACAGGCTGTTACGTTGATGCTTGAAAAAATCGAAGTGGTATCGGCGATGTACCACGGCTTCCCCTATGAAGAGTATTTCGATGCCGATACAGCAAAAAAACTCTCGCTCATTCTTGCTGCCGAAGAGCATATTCTTGGCCTTGACGATGGCCGGAAGCGCTATAGCAACGAAGTGGCCCTCCTTTCAAAAAGCTTTGCCATAGCAATTCCCCATGAGCAGGCAATGGGTGCGAAAGACGAGGTAGGCTTTTTTCAGGCAGTAAAGGCACGTCTCGCCAAATTTGATGGCACAGGCAACGGCTACAGCAATGAAGATATCGAAACCACCATTCGTCAGGTAATCGACAAGGCGCTGGTCTCCGAAAAGGTAATTGATGTTTTTGATGCAGCAGGAATCAAAAAACCGGATATCTCCATTCTCTCCGAAGAGTTTCTTGCTGAACTGAAAGGGTATAAGCACAAGAATGTTGCGCTTGAGGTGCTGAAAAAACTGCTCAATGACGAGCTCAAAGTTCGCGCCAAAAAGAACCTCGTTCAGAGCAAGAGCTTGCTTGAGATGCTCGAAACAGCCATCAAGAAATACCAGAACAAAATCCTCTCAGCCGCCGAAGTCATGGACGAGCTGATCAAAATCAGCAAAGAGATTGTTGCTTCAGATCACGAAGCTGAACATCTGGGCCTCAGCGACTTCGAATATGCCTTTTACACCGCTGTGGCCAGCAATGACAGTGCACGGGAACTCATGCAGCAGGACAAACTGCGAGAACTGGCCGTCGTCCTGACCCAGCGCGTTCGCGAAAACGCATCGATAGACTGGACAATCAAGGAGAGCGTCAAAGCCAAACTGAAAGTAATCGTAAAACGCACCCTCCGCCAGTTCGGTTACCCGCCAGACATGCAACTCCTGGCCACCGAAACGGTTCTCAAACAGGCGGAGATGATTGCGGCTGAGCTTGTAGGCTAACCGCAATAGCAGGAATAAATTAAATGATAAATTGCCGTAAATGGCGTTCGCAAGAGTACACAAAAAAATATTAGGCTGTACATTCCGGGATGGATTGCGCCAGCTTTGTGCGGGTTGATTATATGATAACAAGAAGAACAGTTCCCGGCATATTAACCCGCAATACGGCGAACACGAAGTATAAATAGTCATCGCCTGAAGCAGCTCAACAACTTGTGTATTGCACTATGGAGAGGTTTGAACAACAGGACAAGCAGATTTTACAAAACGAACCCATTATCTCCAAAACCGAAAAGCAGTCTCACGCTGTTCAGTTACAAGAAGCAATTGCTCTGCATCAACAGGGGCGTTTGGCTGAAGCTGAAGCGCAGTATAAGGCGATTTTAAAGGTACAGCCACAACAGGTTGATGCACTCCAGCTTTTGGCAACCATTGCGGCCCAACAACAGAGTTATGTTGAAGCTGTTGAATTGTTTGATCAGGTACTCGAAATAAATCCTCTCCATGCGGTGGCTTATTCCAATCGCGGCTATGCGTTACGTGAGTTGAAGCAGTACGAAGAAGCTGTGTCGAGTTATAATAAAGCTCTTCTACTCAAGCCAGACTATGCTGACGCTTACTATAATCGCGGCATTACCCTGGAGGAGTTGATGCGCTACGAAGAAGCATGTTTGAGTTACGACAAGGCTATAGCCCTGAAGCCTGACTATGCTGAAGCGTATTCCTGCAGAGGATTTGCGTTACATGAGTTGAAACGGTACGAAGAGGCGCAGTCGAGTTTTGACAAGGCTTTTGCTCTCAAGCCGGACACTGATTTTTTGTTTGGCAACATGATGTATAATAAAATGAATATATGTGACTGGAGAGATATCGATAATCACCTTAAGTACCTTGTCGCCAAAATAGATTCCCGTAAAAAAATTTGCGCACCATTGACGCTGCTTGGACTTCTTGATTCTCCCTCATTACAAAAAGCGGCGGCTGAAATTTTTGTGCATGAACGATATCCTGCAAGTCATGCGCTTTCAGCCATTCAAAAGTATGCCCGGCATGATAAAATCAGGATTGGATATTTCTCTGCGGATTTTAGGGATCACGCAACAGCATATTTGATGGCAGAGTTGTTTGAACAGCACGATCGATCGAAGTTTGAGCTCATTGCCTTTTCATTTGGCCCGAACACACCTGATGCCTTGCGAAAAAGAGCTGCTGCAGCCTTTGACAAGTTTATTGATGTGCGAACCATGAACGATCATGCTGTTGCACAACTCTCAAGAAAGTTGGAAATCGATATCGCTCTTGATTTAAGTGGGTTAACGACACACTCCCGTCCAGGTATCTTTGCCTTGCGGGCAGCGCCAATTCAGGTCAACTATTTGGGTTATCCCGGCACCATGGGGGCTGAGTATGTCGATTATCTCATTGCTGATGAAACACTTATACCGAAAGAAAGCAGGCGGCATTACACTGAACAAATTGTTTATCTGCCCAACAGTTATCAGGTAAATGATACAAAGCGCGTCATTGCAGAGCAGGTGTTTTTTCGGGAAGAGCTGGGGTTACCTGCAACGGGGTTTGTATTTTGCTGTTTCAACAATAATTTCAAAATTACCCCGTCAACTTATGAAGGCTGGATGAAAATCCTCAAGCAGGTAAAGGGCAGTGTGCTCTGGCTCCTTGAGGATAATGCCACAGCCGC
The DNA here is from genome assembly GCA_903929845.1 of uncultured Chlorobiaceae bacterium. Taxonomy (GTDB): domain Bacteria; phylum Bacteroidota; class Chlorobiia; order Chlorobiales; family Chlorobiaceae; genus Chlorobium. The sequence goes on from CAIYWF010000325.1 coordinate 5,371, forward strand.
AGGTAATTTGCGCAGGGAAGCGGTGCAACGGGGTATTGACGCGGAGAGAGTGATTTTTGCCAAACGGATGCCTGTTGCAGAGCACCTTGCACGGCACAGGGTTGCAGATCTCTTTCTGGACACACTCCCTTACAATGCACACACAACGGCAAGCGATGCGTTGTGGGCTGGATTGCCCGTGCTGACCTGTATTGGCGAATCTTTTGCAAGCAGAGTTGCTCCAAGCTTGCTCAACGCCATTCGTTTACCGGAACTCATTACCTCATCCCAGGAGGAGTACGAAGCCGTTGCAATTAATCTTGCGACAAATCCGGAGCAGTTAGCCAAGCTCAAGCTGAAACTGGAACAGAACCGCCTCACGACGCCACTTTTTGATACGCAACGTTACGCCCGCGACATCGAGGCTGCGTATACCGGGATGTATGAGCGATATCATGCAGATTTGCCGCCCGCCAATCAAAATGCCTTCCCTTCAAACAGCTCTGGATCAACGCTGGTGCCATAGAGATAAGTTCCCCAATGCAGATGGGGAGCCGTTGAGATGCCGGTGTGTCCGACCTTGCCGATAACCTCCCCGACCTCTACCAGTTGGCCTTCATGAACGGTGATAGCCGACAGGTGCAGGTAGACCGAGGTGAGCCCTTGTCCGTGATCGATGATGACGGTGTTGCCATGAACCTGAAACCCCTCTTCGACGCTTCCTGTCAAAATCACAATTCCCTTTGCGGTGCTTTTTACCAGTGTTCCCTGCGGCGCTGAAATGTCAAGTCCTTTGTGGTAGCTCTCCACAGGCCCGCCGTTGTAGGAGCGTTTCAGACCAAAGAGACTGCTGGTCGCTCCCGGAACAGGGCGGAGAAATGGTCCGGCAAAGAGCTTTTCGGAGCTTTCGGTATGCAGGGCTGCTTTTACCCTTGATTTTTCAAGCTCTGTTGCCTTAAGTTCAGCTTTGGACGAATCAAGGGTAATTTGCTGGATGGCGCGGTTGTTTGGCGTTACGGTGACCGGAATATGCTCTTCGTGCGCTCCCGCCCGTACGAGCAGGGTATAGCTGCCCGGCGGGGTGAGGTTTTCAACCGGCACAAGCGCTCTCCAGGAGGTGCCGGTCTGGCGGAACATCCGGTAGCGCTGCTCCATGAACCACAGAACAGGTTCAGAGGTGGTTCCGCTGAATGTGACCGAAAAAAACTGTCCCTGCTCGCGCTGGTTATGGTCAACGGTGAGTTTAACTGATTCCTTGCCTGTTCCGACGGCGACGGTCGTCAGCATGATAAGGAGAAGCAGTGGCAAAAGGAGATGCAGGAGTTTCATGAGCAAAGAGTTCAGTGAAAGGTGAGGTCGTAGAGCATTTCATGGTGCTGATTTCGTATTACCATCCGCTCTTCAAGCAATTCAACTGTTCCGCAGGTAAAGTCCGGATGTTCGTGCCGATTCACGAAGGCTGGCAGCACAACAAAGTGTATGCCTTTATGAAGCGCATAGCCGCCGTAATGGTAATGGCCGCTGAGGCAAGCCTTGACCGCAGGGGATGAGGCAAGCAGTTCGGCGATCTCCCGGTGATTCCAGAGCAGGCCATGCTTTGGATCGGTAGTTTCGGGAAGCAATGGGAAGTGGCAGACAACAATAACTCTCTCCCCAGCCGACTTCGCCTCCTCAAGCTCTCTTTTAAGCCACGACTGCTGCTGAACTCCCACAGCGCCGCAGTAGTCATGCAGCTCAGGGCGTGCACGAAAGAACGCAAGAGTTTGACAGTCTTCCGACGTTTCAGGTATGCGAAGCGCCGAAACATCCATCCCGTCAAGCACGATAAATCGGAACCCCCGAATGGTAAAGGCATAAAAAGGTGTTTGCAGACCAAAAGCCGTCATAAGCTCCTGCCGAGTCAGGGCAAGGCAGTGGTTGCCGAGAACATGGTAGATGGTACCAGGAAATGTGTTGAGAATGGAGCTGACTTGCCGGAACTCCTCCTCTTTGTGCCGGTCGCTTCCCATGATCTGGTCGCCAAGCTGCATGAGAAAATCAACCTTGTTACGCTGCCAGCACTCCAGGCAGGCGGAGAGGTCTGCGGCAGTTTTTGCTGCTGCCGCAGGTTCGTTCTCCGCTGAAAAGTGGATGTCGGTGATGATGCCGAACCGGATGAGCGTGTGGTTGCAGGAGCTTGCCATCAGTCACCGAATTCGGAGAGATATCTTTCCATGAACTCGTCGAGGTCTCCGTCAAGCACGGTTTCCACGTCGAAGCGCTCGTAGTTGGTGCGGTGATCTTTGATGCGTCGGTCGTCGAGTACGTAACTGCGAATCTGGCTTCCCCATTCGATTTTTTTCTTTTTGCCCTCAATCTCCCGCTTTTTGGCCTCCTCTTCATCCCGCTGCCGCTGATAGAGCTGAGCCATCAGCATTTTCATGGCGCGCTCCCTGTTCTGGAACTGTGACCGCTCCTCCTGACAGCCGACCACAATACCGGTAGGAAGATGCTTGATGCGTACAGCCGTCTCAACCTTGTTGACGTTCTGGCCGCCCTTGCCGCCGCTGCGGAAGGTTGATAGTTCAAGATCCTCCTTGCGGACGTCGATTTCAACGTCGGGCGGCGCCTCCGGGTAGGTGAAGACACTGGCAAAAGAGGTGTGCCGCCGGGCATTCGAGTCATAAGGGGAGACGCGTACCAGCCGATGCACGCCGTTTTCAGCTTTCAGATAGCCGTAAGCGTAGGGCCCCTGAATTTCGAGCGTTGCGGCTTTTATGCCTGCCCCGTCGCCCTCCTGATAGTCGTCGGTGTAGATCTTGAACCCTTTGCGTTCAGCCCAACGCATGTACATCCGGTAGAGCATCTCCGCCCAGTCCTGTGCCTCGGTTCCTCCCGCTCCGGCATGAATGGTGATCATGGCATTGCCTGCGTCATCCTTGCCAGAGAGCATGTTCTTGAACTCAATTGCAGTGATATCGTGTTCAATTGAAGCGATAGTTGTGGTGAGTTCTTCACCAAAGGATTCGTCCTCAAGTTCTATGGCAATATCAAACTCATCCTGACAGAAGCGCGCCTTTGAGGCAATCTTGTCGTACTCTTCAGTCCACGATTTGTGTTCGTTCAACTCCTTCAGAATTTTGTTGGCGGCTTTCTGATCATTCCAGAAAACCGGATCGGTGGTTATTTTTTCAAGGTCGCCGATTTTTTCCTTACGTTCATCGACGTCAAAGATACCCCCGTAACTGTTCGAGGCGACGATGAATCTCCTGCAGTCTTTCTTTTTGTGGTTCAAACATGATTTCTTCTGCTATTTTTTGATAAATAAAGTGATCTCCCTAAAGGAACAATTTTTTTCAGGAGAAATCAAAGGTTGCCGCTGGGGTCATGATTTTATTGCTCTTTTAACTTTGAATAAGTATCTAAGCAAAAAAGTAAAGGAGTTTTCATATTTTCAGTTCTGTTAAAAAAAACAGTGAGCAGCGCCGGAACTGTTAATCCGGATGAACTGCATTATGGCCGGGATTCTCCAAGGTACCAACCAGAGATATTAATGATGAATAATACATTTCGAAGGGCGCTTCCTCAGTATTGCAATCAAACGTTTGACGGTCGTCAACGGGTTGTCATAGAAAAGGTCTCGCCTGAACTTGATGGGGGCAAGTACCCGGCGAAAGGGATTGAGGGAGAGAGTATTACTGTAGAGGCAGACATTTTTGTTGATGGCGCCGATACCATCTTTGCAGAGCTCTGTTTCCGGCCTGCCGGCAGTGCAGGGTGGCAGCGCTCTCCGATGGTCTCTCAAGGCAATGACCTGTGGAGAGGATCTTTTACGGTTGGTCTTCCCGGTCAATATGAATACACGATTGAAGCAAGGGTCGACCATTTCGAAACATGGAAAAAGGGATTGGCCAAAAAAATTGATGCAGCTCAGGATGTTTCCCTTGATCTGCAGATCGGTGCGCTTCTTGTCGACAAAGGGGTTGAAAGGGCCGATGCCCCCGATGCCGGGGAACTCGCTCTCTTTGCTTCTCAGCTTCGTTCTGACAAGAGTGCCGAGGCCGCTTCGGCTGCGATTGATGCCCGGCTTACTCTGCTGATGGCTCGTTATCCCGACAAGGATTATGCCTCCATGTACGATAAGGTGCTTGGCCTGAGGGTTGAGCAGAAAAAAGCAGGATGCAGTGCATGGTATGAGCTTTTTCCTCGTTCATGGAGTACGGAACCCGATACCCATGGCACCTTCAATGATTGTCACCGCCTGCTGCCGATGATTGCCGGGATGGGGTTCGACGTTGTGTATCTGCCACCGATTCATCCGATTGGCCATACCAAGCGGAAAGGCAAGAATAATGCACTTGTCGCCGCTCCCGGAGAGCCCGGAAGCTGCTGGGCAATTGGCAACCGTGACGGAGGGCACAAGGCTGTCCACTCTGAGCTTGGCACCGTTGAAGATTTTGCGGCATTTGTTGCGGCTGCAGAGGAACACGGGATCTCTATTGCTCTTGATATTGCTTTTCAGTGTTCACCCGATCACCCTTATGTACAGGAGCACCCGCAATGGTTTACCTGGCGTCCTGATGGAACCGTACAATTTGCTGAAAATCCTCCGAAGAAATATGAGGATATTCTTCCCATTAATTTTGAGTCTGCCGACTGGCAGAACCTCTGGATTGAGCTGAAAAGCATTTTTCTGTTCTGGATTGGCAAGGGCGTGAAAATTTTCCGTGTTGACAATCCTCATACGAAAGCCTTTCCTTTCTGGGAGTGGGCTATTGCATCAATAAGAGAGGAGCACCCTGATACTGTTTTTCTGGCCGAGGCATTTACCCGCCCAAAATTGATGGCACGCCTTGCCAGGATTGGTTATAGTCAATCTTACAGCTACTTTACCTGGCGCAATACAAAGCAGGAAATTCAGGAGTATATGGTTGAACTGACCACATCGTCCCTGAAACATTTCATGCGGGCAAACTTCTGGCCAAACACTCCTGATATTCTTCACGAAGAGTTACAGAAAGGCGAACGGGAAAAATTTATTATCCGTCTGGTGCTTGCCGCAACATTGTCTTCAAACTACGGGATGTACGGCCCAGCTTATGAACTCTGCGAGCATCTCCCCGTAGAGGGCAGGGAGGAGTATCTCAATTCCGAAAAATATGAAATCAGGCAATGGGATAGGGACCGGCCCGGAAACATCCGCGCAGAGATTACCCGCATTAACCGGATCAGGAAGGAGAACCCCTCCCTGCAGCAGACAAACAACCTCACCTTTGTGCGTATTGAAGCATCTCCGGGCAATGAACATGACATGCTGATGGGTTATGTGAAGCGATCGGAAGATGACAGTAATATCATACTTGCGGTGGTTAATCTTGATCAGTATTCTACGCAGCGAGGATGGCTTCGCTTTCCGCTCGAACTTTTCGGACTTTCTCCCCTTCATCCGTTCATGGTTGAGGATCTGCTTAACGGGAATCGCTATCAATGGAACGGCGAATGGAATTTTGTAGAAGTGAACCCGTTCAGCATGCCTGCGCATATTTTTCGGGTAACGCTTGCCTGATACAATTTATTTTTTAACGCATTAACTCTTTATACCTTTAACGAACTCAACATGTATCAACCCGAACCGCTCTGGTACAAAGACGCAATTATTTACGAGGCGCATGTCAAGACGTTTTATGACAGCAACAATGACGGTATAGGCGATTTTCAGGGATTGCGCCAGAAGCTTGGCTACCTTCAAAGTCTTGGCGTTACCGCAATATGGCTGCTACCCTTTTATCCTTCGCCGCTGCGTGATGATGGATACGATATTGCCGACTATATGAGCGTCAATCCCGACTACGGTACGATGGAAGATTTCAGAGAGTTTCTTGAAGAGGCACACACTCTTGGGCTGAAGGTAATTACTGAACTTGTGGTAAACCACACTTCCGACCAGCATGCCTGGTTCCAGCGCGCCAGAAAAGCTCCTGCAGGATCACCTGAACGGAATTTCTATGTCTGGAATGACGATCCAAATAAGTATTCTGAAACCCGCATTATTTTTCAGGATTTTGAGACTTCCAACTGGACATGGGACCCTGTTGCCGGTCAGTATTACTGGCACCGTTTTTATCATCATCAGCCAGACCTGAACTTTGAAAACCCGGCAGTCCACAAGGCGCTCCTCGATGTGCTCGATTTCTGGCTTGGCATGGGTGTAGACGGTCTCCGGCTTGATGCAGTGCCATATCTTTACGAGGAAGAGGGTACCAACTGCGAAAACCTTCCCCAGACCTACGACTATCTGAGGGGACTGCGCACCTATGTCGATGAGCACTATCCCAACCGTATGCTGCTTGCTGAAGCCAATCAGTGGCCTGAAGATTCTGCGGCATATTTTGGCAAGGGCGATATGTGTCACATGAACTTCCATTTTCCCCTGATGCCGCGCATGTACATGGCGCTTGCCACTGAAGACCGTTTTCCCATTATCGATATTCTCGAACAGACCCCGGAAATTCCGGAGAACTGCCAGTGGGCCTCATTTCTGCGCAATCATGACGAGCTGACGCTTGAAATGGTTACCGACGAGGAGCGTGACTACATGCGCCGGGTTTATGCCAACGATCCCAGGGCCCGTATCAACCTTGGTATTCGGCGCCGTCTTGCCCCGCTCATGGCCAACGACCGCCGCAAAATTGAGCTGATGAACATCATGCTGCTCTCCCTTCCCGGCACTCCGGTGCTGTACTATGGCGACGAGATCGGCATGGGCGACAACTACTATCTTGGCGATCGTGATGGTGTACGTACTCCCATGCAGTGGAATTCCGACCGCAACGCAGGCTTTTCCCGCGCCAATCCACAGAGACTGCAGTTGCCGGTTATTATTGATCCTGAATATCACTATGAAGCGGTCAACGTCGAAGTACAGGAAAGCAATGTCAACTCTCTGCTCTGGTGGATGCGTCATGCTATTTCAACAGCACATCGTTACAAATCTCTCAGCCGGGGGACTATTGAGTTTTTGCAGGTGAGCAATCCCAAGGTGCTGATTTTTATCCGCCAGTTTGAGGATGAAACCATGCTTTCGATCATCAACCTCTCAAAAAATGTCCAGGCGATAACGATTGATCTTTCCCGTTTTGATGGATATATTCCTGAAGAGGTTTTCAGCCTGAACCGTTTTCCGAAAATCAGGAAAATTCCCTATATGGTCGCACTCGGATCGTATGGTTATTTCTGGTTGAAGTTGATCAAGGATGAGGTCGATACTCGCGCCTCTCTCAAAAAGTCTTTTGCTTCTGTCTCCCGCTGGCCAGCTCTTTTTACCGGAAAAAGCAAAGAGCAGCTCGAAACCGGGATTCTGCCACAGTACTACAACGCAAGTCGATGGTTTGGGGGCAAGGCGCGCAATATCATGCGCATTTCTATAATCGATACCATTCTTGTGGCAGGGATGACAAAGGCAAAGCTGCTGATTACTGAAGTTCGCTATTCAAGTGGTGAAAATGATCTTTATCAACTGCCTCTCTGTTTTGCGCCGCTCTCCTCAATCAGCGATTCAGACGACAACTTCTGCAAGAGAGTCATTGCAAGGGTCGTGATTGGCGATGAAGAGGGGTATCTGTGTGATGCAACCTTCGACAGTCGCTTCCTGAAGCAGCTTTACTCCATTGTCACCGGCAAAGAGACATGGCAGGGTAAGGCAGGTCTTGTGTCCGGGTTGAAGTCTTTGAAGCTTGATGCCATAAACGAAAGCATGACTGGTCAGGAGTCTGAACCAGTCCTGATGGGTGTCGAGCAGACGAACACCTCCATCAGGTTTCACAACGATCTCTGCCTCAAACTTTACCGCCGCATTGAAATCGGAGTCTCTCCTGAGGTTGAAATGTGCAGTGCGCTGAGCGATCAGACGACGTTTACCAACCTTCCCGCTTACTTTGGATCGCTGAACTACGACCAGAGCCGTTCCAGCCGCTACTCGCTTGGTATTTTGCAGAATTATGTGCAGAACGAAGGCGATGCGTGGCAGCTTACACTTGGTCATGTGCAGCGATATTATGACGACCTCCGGGTAAAAATCAAGGCAGGCGTTGCGCTTCCGGCGATTTCGGCATTGAGCGGAACTCCTGTGCAGCTTCCTGAGATTATGCATGAGCTTATTGGCGGCGTCTACCTCAGTATCATTGAAAAGCTGGCAGAAAGGACTGCCGAAATGCACCTCTCACTGGCCTCGCTCGACAGTGATCCGGCATTTGCTCCTGAAGCCTTTACCACGCTTTATCAGCGCTCTGTCTATCAGGCCATGTGTGAGCAGGTGAAACGCGCGGTTATTTTGATTCGCGAACTTATGCCCAAACTGCCAGCCGAGCAGCAGCCCCTTGCCACTCTTTTTGTGCAGAAACAGAAGCAGATTCTGCAGCAGTTTGATCCAATAAGACTTGAAAAAATTGATGCATTGAAAATCAGGATCCATGGTGATTATCACCTTGGTCAGGTGCTGTTTACCGGTAAAGATTTTGTGATTATCGATTTTGAGGGTGAGCCATCCCGCCCACTTTCCGAGCGCAAGATAAAACGTTCAGTCTTCCGTGATATTTCAGGTATGCTCCGCTCCTTTGATTATGCGGTCTATAATGTTTTGCAGAGTCACTCCATTATCCATCCTGAAGAGAGAAATGGGCTCGAACCCTGGGCCGATCGCTGGAGCTATTATGTTGGACAGCACTTTATTGACAGCTATTTTGAAAAGACAAGGGGTAGTGATATTGTTCCCGCAGATCCGAAACAGCGTGAGCATCTAATGCGAGGCTACCTGATGAACAAGGCAATCTACGAGCTCAACTACGAACTCAACAACCGGCCTGAATGGGCCTCTATACCGCTTAAGGGGATTCTGAAGATTCTGGAATCGTAATTTCGCCATTGAACGCACGGGTCTGTCGGAGTACGGCAGGCCCGTCGCTTTCGAAGTCGCCTATTTCTCCTTTGCCAATCTCCACAGCACGTCGAGCTCTTCCGGGCTGTACTCCTGCCATTGACGGCCTGACGCCTCAACTTTTTCCTCAATCTTGCGGAAACGTCCCATAAACTTGTTGGTGGCTTTGCGGAGGGAGTCTTCAGGGTTTGTGCCGAGGAAGCGGCTGTAGTTGACAAGGGTAAAGAGAAGATCACCGAACTCATTCTCCTGCTCTTCCTTGCTCGCTGCGTTTTTCAGCTCTTTGATTTCTTCGACAAGCTTGTCGAGCACTCCCTCATCGCTTGGCCAGTCAAAGCCGACGCCGGAAACCTTTTTCTGTACCCGGTAGGCGCGCAGGAGCTCCGACATGGCGTTCGGCACGCCATCGAGCATGCTTTTTCTGCCTTCTTTTCGTTTGAGCGTTTCCCAGTTTTTCAGCACATCCTGTTCGGTTTCAGCAAAAGTGTCTCCGAAGACATGTGGATGGCGGCTGATGAGCTTGTGGCAGAGCGCTTCGAAAACATCGGCAAAAGAGAATGTTCCTCGCTCTTCGCCAAGGAGAACCTGAAAGCAGAGATGCAGAAAGAGATCACCGCACTCTTTTTTAAGTTCAATCTCGTCCTCCTGGTCTATGGCATGTATCAGCTCATAGCTCTCTTCAAGCAGCAGGTGAGCCAGAGACTCAGGAGTCTGTTTCCGATCCCACGGGCACTCCTGCCGCAACACGTTAACAAGGCTCAGTACCCGTTCAAACTGTTCGGGGAGGGTTCTTTCTCTCTGTGCAACAATATCAGCTTTTAACAGCTCAATCAAAATTTTCTCAGGCATGGTCAATGGTGTTTGGCGTTCGCTCCTCAACTGAGTGATGAAGTTACTCTTTCTTGCGGGTATTTCTTATACTTGAAGACAGGGTTCAGTAAACCGATCCATACCATTTCGACATTCGAGAGCCATGACCACCTCCATCATCCTGCCAGAACAGGGATATCCAATTGCCGCGATTGCCACTCCAGTTGGTGTCGCAGCTCTTGCTGTGGTCCGTATCAGCGGCAAAGGGGTTTTCGATATTGCCCAGAAAGTGTTTCGTAAAAAAAACAACCCGAAATTCCGGTTTGAGCAGTCGAAGGGCTTCAGGGCTCATTTCGGTACCATTCATGACAACGAAGGACTGATTGACGAGGTGGTTGCCCTGGTGTTCCGCTCCCCCAACTCCTTTACCATGGAGGATATGGTTGAGCTTAGTTGTCACGGCGGCCCGGTTGTGGTGAAACACATTTTGAAAGTGCTGCTTGACGAGGGGTGCAGATTGGCCGAGCCCGGAGAGTTTACCCGTAGGGCATTTCTTAACGGTCGCATTGATCTTTTACAGGCGGAGGCGATTGGTGAGATGATCCATGCCCGATCGGAATCAGCATTTCGAACTGCGGTCACCCAGATGCAGGGCACGCTTTCCCTCCAGCTCAATGCCATGCGGGAGCGGCTGCTCTGTTCATGCGCCCTTCTGGAGCTTGAGCTTGATTTCAGTGAGGAGGAGGTTGAGTTCCAGAGCCGCAGCCAGCTTCAGGAAGAGCTTCGTCTTCTGCAGGGAGAGCTTTCCCTTCTTATAGACTCCTATCAGCACGGCAGGCTGTTGAAGGAGGGGGTTGCGACGGTGATTGCCGGAAAGCCGAATGCCGGAAAGTCAACCTTGCTGAATGTCCTGCTTGGAGAGGAGCGCTCCATTGTGAGCCATAGGCCTGGCACGACACGTGACTATATCGAGGAGTGCTTTCTGCATGAAAAAACTATGTTCAGGCTCACCGATACGGCCGGTTTGCGCGAAGGAGGGGAGGAGATTGAACATGAAGGCATCCGGCGGAGTTACAAAAAAATTTCTGAAGCCGATCTTATTGTCTATCTCCTCGACATCAGCCTTAATGATTATCTTGATGAAGTTTCTAGGATTCAAGAATTCCTTGAGCAGTACCCCGTCGCCCGTATGATTGTGGCTGCCAATAAAACCGACCTTACTTCAGAGTGCGAAGAGCGTCAGCAAAAGCTTCGGGCCGCGACCGGCTGCGAGGTTTGCGGCATATCCGCATCCAGGGGCGAAGGGCTTGGTGCGCTCAAGTCCCTCATGAGCAGTATGGCGGAAGGACTTGACAAACAGCATGAAGCAAGTGTTCTTGTTACCAGCCTGCGCCACTATCAAGCGCTTCGCAATGCCTCTGATGCCATCGATAATGCACAAGCGCTTATAGACACTGGTGCCGGTACAGAGCTTGTCGCCTTTGAACTTCGTTCAGCGCTTGAATATATAGGGGAAATTACCGGGAAAGTGGTGAATGAGGATATTTTAAATATCATCTTTGATCGGTTCTGCATCGGAAAGTGAATGCCCTTGCCCTGCATAGCCACCATCCTTGGAGCTATGCAGGGAAAATATCTCAGCTTTGTGTGTAGGTGTGGACGCTGTTTTGCGCCGAGGGAAGGTAGTTGACACCGAACCAGCAGACCAGAAGCACAAGAAAGGCGAGAGCCAGATACCACTGGAGTTTGCCTTGGTCAATCTTGTAGCGTGAGGCATGAAGGTAACCGAGATAAGCCAGCCACGAGAGAAATGCCCATGTCTCTTTAGGATCCCAGGTCCAGTAATGTCCCCAGGCCTCCTTCGCCCACATTGCGCCGAAGATCAGACCGAAAGAGAGCAGCACAAAACCAAGCAAGGCAAGATAGTGTGAGACCGATTCGCCGGACACATTTCCTTTTGACCGTAACTGCAGGTAGACGTTGTGCAATGCCGTAACAGAAGATGCGGCAAGCAGCACATATCCGACCAGATAGACAACCACATGCGGAATAAACCATGGACTCTGCAGGGCTGGCATGAGGGTTTTGTCGAAGACTTCAGGATGAAGCATGTTGATGCCGAGAAAAAATACTGCAAGAGCCATGCAGTAGTATTTCAGCCACCCGATCTTCCAGCGGTACTCAACGAGAAATCCCACAAGCGGAATAAGAGCTGCATACCAGAGTCGTGTTTCGCCAAGCGTTCTGAGCGGAGGCCGGTCAAGAAGCACCCAGTAGTAAGCAATAAACCCCGCCATCACTAATGAACCTGCAAAAGAAAAAACCATCCCTGGTAGTTTCAGAGCAGGAGTTCTGATCGCGAGGAGGCTAAGAAGCATACCTGTCGCCCAGCAGGCAATGGCCACTATTGCGGCTGTGTTAAAATCAACGTTCATGCTGCCACCTCTTTTCGTTTAATGCCAGTCCAGAAAAACAGAATATTTCCTGCCATAATCATGAAAAATCCAAGATAAACTGCAGGTAGCCATGGATCACGGATAACTTCAATAAGGCTGAGCTTCGACCAGCGTCCTGCTTTTTCATCGTAACCCATCTGGTAAAGCTTCCAGCCTTTAAAGTTTACAGGCTTGTTTACCTCAAGATTTGCCATGACGGCATGGCCCTGAGTATCCTGAACCGTTACCGCCGAACGGAAAGATTTAGGAGTGCCAGGCACCATGATGAGATAGAGGTTGCCCAGTTGTGCTGCATCTGGTCTCAACTTGGGGCTTCCTGTGCTGATCCACGCCTCGCGCTGTGTTGCGCCTGTGCTGATTCTCACTTTCGCATAAGGAATGCCTGTCGAGCGATCTGCTGGTTGTGGAATGCCCCCCTCTCCGGGAAGCGCACTTGGCATATAGTCGAGCACAAGAACCTCAATTCCATTCCACGATGCCGTTGTGCCCTTTCGGACTTCAAGAGTTGTTTTGGACTTGTCCATCAGCAGCTTGTCGCTATGCGGATCATAGAGCAGAAGCTGGGGAGGATACTCCTCAAGGGAAAAGTCATGCAGAAAAACAGAAAAAGGGAGAGGCTGGGGAGTATCGCTCTCCATCGTATAGCCAAGGTTGCTGGCTTTACCCTCTTCAATTGGCACAACAAGTCGCTGAAGATCAGCACTGCCAAAAATAGCGCATGAAAGTGCTATCCAGAATCCGGCGTGAAAAAGGATAAACTGAAGGTTCTGTACTTTAAAAGGGATGAGCTTCCATGAAAGTGACAGGCCGAGGTTGGCAAGAAAGAGGAGAACAACAAGCGCAAAAGGCCATCCTGAAAAGATCTTGTGTATCCCCAGTCTGGCAGGCAGTGAGCCTGATCGAACAGCTTCCTGTGGCAGAATCCCCCCGACCAATGAGAGAACGGCAATACCAAAAATAAGGCAAAGCCCGAGAGGAATCCCCCCAAACCATTTGACTGCGGGAGTGTTCCTGAAACCCAAACCGATGCTCAGTACCAAAACAGCAAAAACCGAAAGTGCTATGGCATTGAACGGCAAGCGCGGCAGAGCTATGCCAGCTCCTGATGTGGCATATTCAATGATAAAACCCAAACAAAGAGCAACTGCCGTAAAAAGAGCAGATTCCCTGAACTCCCAGGGAGTCTGAAACCAGCGACGCCGGACAACTACCATAATAGACTACCTGAACTTTATTATTAATTAAAACTTCTGCGGGGCACGCACTCTTTATGCACCCCGGGCATAATCGTAGCGGTTATCATTATACAGGAAATAAAGGCTATTCGTTTATCTGCACTTATCGTTTTTATTGACACCAAGAAAACACATGGTGTAAATTATGGTCAATAGTGATGACAAATCATTTTATTTAAAGGAGATAAGAGAAGATAATTTTTTCTTCGGAAAGTTTATAATATACAGGAGCGGTTTTTGTTTCACAAGCAATCGTTAATTTTTTCTCTTGTCTATCCTGAAGGTTGAGCCGCTATGGACGATATCCTTTGAAGTAATATGGTTTCTGAAAATAAATATGTGGTAAAAATGATAAAAGTATTGACTCTTTATAAAGATTTTTTATATTTTTTGAGTGCTTAAAAGTAAAGGGTTTTTGCTCGCTGCAAAAGCAGCGTTCAAGGTTATTTCTTGTTTAAGTAACACCATTTGCTTTGTTTGTGTTTTTTATTTGCAAAAACAGTTAGCGATTGTTACATTTGTGTAAACACAGGGTTTGCTTCTAACCCTTATCCGCAAAGTCAATACCGGTTTATTCTATACTTTAGAAATTTTTATTTGGAAATCGGCCTTATTAGGTTTGGATAGTTTCGGGTGTTACTTCCTTTTTATATACTTGAAAGGATATAATATCATTCCATTCTGTCCCTCCTTGTTGACTTAAGAATTGATAAGTTTTTTCTGTCAGGTTTTCTGCATACTGGTCTTTGGTTAATCAAGGATTTGATGCGTTGGAAAAGGTTGTCATTTTGGCGAGTTGCCTTCATGCCTTCTCTTGGTTTTTGTATTTTGCAGAGTTAAAAATTATTCACCTTATCATCAAATAACGGAGTAGCTTATGAGAAAACTGACTTTTGCATCTATTGCTTCAATTGCTATGGTTCCGGCTCTATTCTGGAGTCAGGACAGCTCCGCCGTACCGGCCTTTGCGCGAAAGTATCAGACTTCCTGTTATACTTGCCATTCAGGGTTCCCGAACAGGAATGCTTTTGGTGAAGCATTCAAGAACAATGGCTATCGCTGGCCGGGCGGAGAGGAAGAGGATCATGCAAAACAGGAACCTGTAAAAATGGGAGCGGATGGCTGGAAAAAAACCTTCCCTGAATCACCTTGGCCTTCAGATATCCCTGGATTCGCTCCATTTGCGCTCTACCTTACCGGTCCTCTTGTAAATTATTCTGATCAGGTTAAAGACAACAAAAATAATACGACAACGCCGCAAACGCTGAACTGGGGAAGTTCTATTGATGCCCGCATTCTGTTTGGTGGTACACTTGGTGAACATCTTGGAGTGGTTGGTTCTCTTGAGGGGATAAACACTGGCACGACAGCGACCAACTTGCGGGCAGTATGGGCTTTTTCTCCTGGTGTCAATTTTAGCTTTGGTAATAGCGGATTCAGTGCTATTAGAGGATTGTCAACTCCGATCTCAGTCTATACAAACGTTCTTCCGAATGTGGGTGTAGGTCCCGAGTTTAATTATGTTGTAGGCAAGGAAGGCGGATTGAATGTTATTGTCGGAGCTGCTAGCGCTTCAGATGCTCCGAATGGAAGTTCCTTGAGTTATAGTACTAGTGTTAGTGATCCTGAGACTCTAGGGGCACCTGTAACTGCAAGGACAACAGCTACATCTACCAAAAACCTGACATATGCGAACAAGATTGGTGATATCGGCTACGTTCGTGTGAAATACAAGTTTTTTGGTGCTGGTTTGCTGAGTGGTGCTGGTGGTACCTATGGCAATGAGTATGTTGGTCTCGATAACAGTCTGGCGATTGGTGCAAGCGTG
>CAIYWF010000326.1 GCA_903929845.1 uncultured Chlorobiaceae bacterium
ATTTCCCGCTCAATCATCTCAATGATTCGTTTTCGGGTGTTGAATGGTGAAACAAGCAGCTTTCTGAATGCGGTATGTTTTGAATACCCGGTCAAAGCGTTGAAGAGTTCTGCTACATCATTGGCAAGCTGTTCGTTGGTAGTGAAAAGGCTGTAATCAGTGTAAAGCTTTCCTGTCGACGGGTTGTAGTTGCCTGTTCCAAGATGGAGATATCGTTTCAGTTTTTGTTGTTCACGTCGAACTATCAGGGTGAGTTTGGCATGCGTTTTCAGTCCAGGCAGGCCATAAGCGACATGAGCGCCGACATTTTCAAGCGCACGTGCCCAGACAATGTTATTACCTTCATCAAATCTTGCTTTGAGTTCCACAAGGACCGCAACCTGTTTCCCTGCTTCAGCAGCCTTCATCAAAGCCTTTACAATCGGAGAATTGCTTCCCACCCTGTACAGCGTCTGCTTAATTGAAAGTACTGCAGGATCAAGCGCAGCTATGTTGATTAAATCAACGACAGGCTGAAACGACTCGAAAGGATGATAAAGCAGCCTGTCTTTTGCTCTTATCGCACTAAAAATATCCGTTCCGAACTCCTCCTCAATTCGGTTACCCGGCACAAAAGGCTCATCTTTCAAGTCAGGTCGCTCTATCTTCAGAAGATCAATAAGGCAGTTAAATCCAAGCGTGCCGTCTATATCATACACATTTCGTGGTGCTACATTGAGATTTTTCATGAGCAGATTTCTCATCGAAGGAGGCATTGCTGGTGTAATGTCAAGTCGGACAACCTTTCCGTAGCGACGGGACCGAATTCCTTGCTCGATAGTTTTCAACAGATCGCCTGCTTCATCTTCCTCAATTTCCATATCAGCATCACGAATCAATCTGAAAAAATGCGATTGTATAATCCGCATTTTCGGAAACAGGTGGACCAGATTGCATTCAATCAGATCTTCAATCCAGATAAACCGTATAATTCCGTTTTCATCATGAAAGCCCTTGATAGTGTTGAGCTGAAGAAGTCGCGGAAGGATATCTGGAACTTTTACGCGGGCAAACTTCAATCCTCTGCTTTCATCGTCTTCCAGTTCTACGGCAAGATTCAGTGAAAAATTTGACATGAACGGAAATGGATGACCTGTATCGAAAGCGAGCGGGGTGAGTACAGGATAGATCTCCTTTCGAAAATAGTGACTCAAAGCCCGCTGCTGTGTGACGGATAATTCAGAAACTTTAAGAAACTCTATACCCTGCTGTCGCAGCGCGGGCACAAGATCGTGATAAAAGCACTCGTTTCTTTCGTTGAGCTGTTGCTGTACTATCTCGCGAATCTTTTCAAGCTGCTCAGAAGGCGTATAACCATCGATCGTTCGATCCTGAAAGCCAGCCTCATATTGATCTTCAATACCGGCAACACGGATCATGAAATATTCATCAAGATTTGAGCTGAAAATCGAAATGAATTTTACCCGCTCAAGAAGAGGGTGCGCCTGGGGATTACGCGCTTCTTCAAGTACCCGCTGATTGAAATAGAGCCAGCTCAGCTCCCGGTTGACATAAAGGGAGGTATTGAGAAAATTCGGAGCAGGCACTCTTACTTCTGTGGGCAGCAAATAAGGCAACTGCTCCGTAAATTCCTGTGGTTGGCTTACCATATATTTTTTCAGGAGGTTATCAATTGATCATAAGACCATTCTGTGTGCCGCACCATCTCTCCTGTCACCAGAAAAACAACTTCATTGGCTATTCGGGTTGCATGATCAGCCATCCGTTCGATATACCTTGAAATGCTTAAGGCGGCTATGAGCTGGTCAACATCCGAATCCGGTTGTTTCATGAGTGAGGTAACCCGTTTAAAAACTTTTCGATGTATGGCATCAATATCTTCATCCATGGTACTGACAAGTCTGGCAAGAATGCTGTCTTTAGAGACAAATGCCTCGATCGATTTCTTGACCATTTCGCCTGCGTGCATGCAGATATTTTCGAATTCAAACGACTCAAGCATTTCAGGACTGATTTCCGGTATACGGTCAATAATATGAATAGACAGATCCCCGATATGCTTCAGTTCATCATTTATCTTAATAATGGTGACAATGGCACGCAGATCCATTGCAACCGGCTGCTGCAAAGCGAGAAAAGCCAGACAGCGCTCCTCAAGGTTGACCTCAGCCATGTCAATTTCATTTTCAACAATTCTGATGTGGCGTGCTCCATGATCATCATGATGTTTAACGGCATGAAGGGCATCAAGAAAATCACCCACTACTTTCCCGGAAAGTTGAGCAAGAATCTGGGAGAGTTCTTTTATAAGTAAATGAGCCGGGCGTTCTGACATAAAAAGAGGATAGTTTCGTTAGCTAAATCTTCTGGAGATCTCAAATGTTTTTTTATCGATTCTGAATTATCCAGAGTGATGATCAAACAAAATTTTTTGCTGAAATTAAATGTTCCTAATCTATGACCGTCAAGCTTAACAAGCAATGGCGCTTCTGTTACAACTCTGAAACATTTATAACACACGGTGTCAGTTATCGTTTTTTCTTGCCAAAAGGATAACTGTGCTGGCTGATTTTGATTTTTTCGAAGATTTAACATACTCGTAACAATTCATCATTATAGTTTTTTTATCTTTTTTCCCATAAAACCCTATTTTCTGTAACATTAGTATATCTGGAGATACACCATTGTCATTTGTTATGGAGAATCTGCAGAACAGTCCGGAGAGTACGCTGAGGATCTTGCTGCAACCATGCTGGCAACCACTCTTGGAATAGAGTTTGATCCCAATAAGGACTGGGATGAACGTGAAGGTATTTATAAAATGAGCCACAAGATTATCAATTCCTACAATATCACCGAAACCGCAGAGGGTGAAAACGGTCTTTGGACAACGGTTATTTCATGTGCAGTTCTCTTGCCATGATGACTGAGGGAAAATCAGGGCAAAAATCACTGTTGTTTGAATCAGAATGACTAATATTTACCAAGAGGTGCATTATAATCGAAAAAAACATGACGCAGTTAACTTTTCAGGATGTGATGGGTAGTTGTAATGGAAAAGAGGACATCGATTGTTCAAACAAGGGGTTAACGTCACTATTAGGTTGCCCGGAAAAAGTTAAGAATTTTAATTGTTCAGGGAACCAACTGACAACACTTGATGGCGCCCCTAAAAAAGTTAAAGGAAATTTTAATTGCTCTGGCAACCTGTTGACCTCTCTCGAAGCTGCCCCGGAGGAAGTTTATGGGAATTTTGACTGTTCCAATAATCGATTGAAATCTCTTGATGGCAGTCCGCTTTTTATTATGGGGGATTTTTCTTGTGCTGTCAACCAGTTGACATCTCTGAAAGGCGAGCATGATGATTCAACTGTGGCGTGCATTCTTGAAGGTTGCCCGGAGGTCGTTGAGGGGGATTTCGATTGCTCCAGAAATAAGCTCACCACTCTTGAAGGCGCCCCTCATCTTGTTGGTGGTGATTTTGATTGTTCATATAACCTGCTTGCGACACTCAATGGCGCACCAAAAAAAATTCAGGGCGATTTTGAGTGTTCAAACAATCAATTGACCACCTTGGCTGGCAGTCCCGATTGCATTATGGGGGATTTCTCTTGCCAAGGCAATCAGTTAACATCCCTTAAAGGTGGAGTGAGAGTAGTTTCCGGTAACTTCGATTGTTCAACTAATCAACTGACCTCTCTCAAAGGGGCCACTAAAAAGGTGGATGGTATTTTTAATTGTTCTGTGAATCAGTTGACATCACTCAAAGGTGCTCCACAAGAAGTTGGTACGTTTCTCTGTTTCAGAAATCAACTGACG
>CAIYWF010000327.1 GCA_903929845.1 uncultured Chlorobiaceae bacterium
AGTGTGAAAACAGAGCCAGGGCACAACACTTCTTCGCAGAATTAATCGAGAAGGCGTATGAGAAATATCACCAGAAGGTTGTTATTGTGGTTGACGAGTACGACAAGCCGATTCTGGACAATATTGAGAATATTCCTGAGGCTCTCATCATTCGGGATGGAATGCGTGACTTTTACACAAAAATCAAGGAGAACGACGAGTATCTTCGCTTTGTGTTTCTCACCGGTGTGAGCAAATTCTCCAAAGTCTCGCTCTTCAGCGGCCTGAACAATCTTGAGGATATCAGCCTGAATCCTGATTATGGCAACGTCTGTGGTTACACCCAGCTTGACCTTGACACCACTTTTGCCCCTTATCTCGAAGGCGTGGACATGGAGCAGGTCAAACGCTGGTACAACGGGTATAATTTTTTGGGTGACAAGGTCTATAACCCTTACGATATCCTGCTTTTTATAAAGAACCAGCGTACGTTCCAAAACTATTGGTTCGAGACAGGAACGCCAAAATTTCTGATTGAGCTCATCAAAAAGAACCACTATTTTATCCCCAAATTTAATGGATTACAAGTTAATAAGTCTTTGGTCAACAGCTTTGACATTGAAAATCTCAATTTGGAAACCATTCTGTTTCAGACCGGCTATTTGACCATCAAGCGCCAACTTCCGTTGGATATGGGATTTGGCTATGAGTTGGGATTTCCGAACATGGAGGTGCAGACCAGTTTTAACGATTATATTCTGCAATCGATGACCAGCGTTTCGGAAAATGAGCCGATCCGTCGTGAGCTGCTTACTATCATGAACACTGGTGAGGTTGGAGCGCTTGAACCCGTTATCAAGCGCCTTTTTGCCAGTATCGCCTACAATAATTACACCAACAACGACATTGAGAAGTACGAGGGCTTTTACGCCAGCGTACTCTATGCTTATTTTTTCAGTATCGTGGTGGAGACCATCGCCGAGGACGCGAGTAACAAGGGCATAATTGACCTGACCATAAAGGTCGGCGGGAGAACCTTTCTCTTTGAATTCAAGGTGACCGACGGGGAACCGCTTGAGCAGATCAGGAAGATGAAATATTACGAGAAATATACAGGTGAACGCTATCTGATTGGCATTGTCTTCGACCCGAAAGCGAGAAACGTCAGCAGGTTTGAGTGGGAGAGGCTGTAGTGCGGCCAGTGAACTAAAAATATTGGGCTATCAGTTCTGAACAAGGTATACATAGTAGGTCATCGAGGCATGGCAGGATCAGCAATCCTTAGGTTAAAATCGCGGGCATCAAACTGTGTGGAAGCTACAACCGCCAATACGGCACCGATTACCGCAGCGTCATGCCGACGAACCTCTACGGCATCGGCGACAACTATCATCCGCAAAACAGCCATGTCATCCCTGCGCTGATCCGTCGTCTTCATGAAGCAAAAATCAAGAGAGCTTCCGTGGTTACCATCTGGGGGACAGGCACTCCGCGTCGGGAATTTCTTTTTATCGACGATATGGCAGCAGCTTGCGTCCATGTCATGAATCTCGACAATGCCACATACTCTGCCCATACCTCCCCTATGCAAAGCCACATTAACGTTGGCTCAGGCGAAGATATCACCATTCAAGAGCTGGCGCTGACCATCGCAAAGGTCATCGGCTACGAGGGTGCCATTGAATTTGACCCCACAAAACCCGATGGTACTCCAAGAAAACTCATGGACAGCACCCGCCTCAACAACCTCGGCTGGCAGACCTCTATCTCTCTTGAAGAAGGACTGAGGCTGGCATACAACGATTTTTTGCAACAGTAAGTGGACGTTATTACCAAACCTGATTTTCTTTACATAAAATCCTTGTTTATATTCCGTAATATATGTACATAGGTTCCATATTTTACGTAAAAATGTGTTGATGATTGCCTCCTCTCTCTACCCGCGTCTTATTGAACCACGCATCAGGGAAGCGCTGGCTGATACGCCCGTTGTGCTCGTCGCAGGGCCGCGCCAGGCTGGCAAAACAACCTTGGTTCGGCAGATGGCAACGCATGGAATGCGCTATTTCACGCTGGATGACCAGTTGACGCTGCTCTCTGCCCAAGATGATCCTGTCGGAATGATTCGCAGCCTTGATTGTGCTGTCATTGATGAAATCCAGCGTGCGCCACAACTGCTGCTGGTAATCAAGAAAAGTGTTGATGAAGATCGGCGCCCTGGGCGTTTTTTGCTGACCGGGTCGGCTAACTTGATGACGCTTCCTGCTGTAGCGGATTCTTTGGCCGGTCGGATGGAGACGCTCGCGTTACTGCCACTGTCGCAAAG
>CAIYWF010000328.1 GCA_903929845.1 uncultured Chlorobiaceae bacterium
CCTTACGAAGGCGAGGAGGTGATGCTCCACTGGGCCAACAAGGATCAGTACTACATCAAAACCAGCGAGTACCTGCGCGACTACGCCTTCCGTCTGCGCCCCGATCTGGAGGAGAACCCCATGCGCGTGCACTTCCGGCTGGCGGATGTGGCCGAGGGCGAGCATGGCAACGTGAAAGCCTCCGAAGGCAAGGAGATGCGCTTCAAACTTGCCGACGAGAACCCCGTTTCCCTTGAGGATGGGGAACTCATGATCCGCTTCACCTACAAGCCAGATACGGCAAAGCAAAAGGAGCTGAATGCAGCGGCAGAAGAGGCCATTGCGGCAATGGACGATGCTTCACTGAAAGCGTGGATCACCGAGCTTGGCAAGCCGAACGTCAGGAGTGACGGCAGTTCTTCCGGCACGCGCCTGCGCCTCCATCTCGATCGCTACACCGCACGCAACACTTTCGACTACTTCATCCACAAAGATCTTGGCGGATTCTTGCGCCGCGAGCTCGACTTTTTCATCAAGAATGAGGTGATGCACCTCGACGACATCGAAAATGAGAGCACTTCCCGTGTTGAGCAGTACCTCTCGAAGATCAGGGTGATCCGCAAAATCGCAGGCAAGATCATCGATTTTCTTGCTCAACTGGAGAATTTCCAGAAGAGGCTCTGGCTGAAGAAAAAGTTTGTGGTCGAGACGCACTATTGCATGACGCTCGACCGCATACCGGATGAGTTATATGGGGAGATTGCGGCCAACCCGAAGCAGTGGGAGCAGTGGCGAACGCTCGGGATGCTTGAGACGCTCAATGTTGATAAGCCAGACCTCTTCAGTCAGGCCGAAGTCGGCAGCGTTTCCTACCTTGAGGCGCATCCCTTTTTGATGGCCGATACCGCGCTTTTTGATGAGGCGTTCAAGAGCAGATTACTCTCAACCGTTGAAAATCTGGGTGAAACCCTTGACGGGTTGCTGATGCATGGGGATAATTTTCATGGATTGAATCTGTTGCAGGCGAGGTATCGGGAGCAGGTGAAGTGTGTTTATATTGATCCGCCGTATAACACGACAGAGAACGCCTTTGTATACAAAAATCAATACAAGCACTCTTCATGGGCATCTCTCATCAACGACAGATTAAAACTATCGTATAATTTACTCTCTCGTGGAGGAGTTTGTGCCGTTGCTATTGATGATACTGAATCCAGTATTCTGAAATTATTGCTTGGTGAAATATTTGGTTCTGAAAATTGTGTGTCTACTATTGCTGTTGAAGTGAATCCAGCAGGCCAAAATATTCGTCCAAATACTCCGGCTCGTTCTCACGATTATTTTCATGTCTATGCGAAAAGAATTGATGAGATGAGTATGTTGCTTCGTGTACTAACTCTTGAAGAAGAAAAAGCTTATAAGGAACAAGATGATCAGGGCTATTATCTTTGGGATAACCTGCGTCGTCGTGGCGGTAACTCCAGGCCATCCGACAGGCCAAAGCAGTATTTTCCACTTTTTGCTTCACTTCAACAAAAGAGGGTTAGTGTAGAGCCTTTTGATGGTTGTGAGGAGGTATGGCCGATTGATCCAAAAGGTGAAAAACGCATTTGGCGAGTCAATAAAGATAGTGCCGTCAAATTTATTGCATCTGGCGATATATCATTGCTGGAAAAAGCTGGGCGTCTTGAATTGGTCAAAAAGTCAAGAAAGCCTGAGGGCAGGAAACCAAAGACACTGTGGTATGAATCAGGGTATTCTGCTACCACCTATGGAACTAAGCTTCTGATTGATATTTTGGGGGAGCAGATTTTCAGTTATCCAAAGGCGCTAAAACTGGTGTCAGATGCGATTGGTTATTGGATGTCAGGTGAAGATATGGTGATTGATTACTTCGCAGGTTCCGGCACAACCGCTCATGCCGTCATTGCTCTCAACCGCCAGGATCAAGGCAATCGCAAATACATCCTCGTCGAGCAAGGCGATTACTTCGACACCGTCCTGAAACCCCGCATCCAGAAAGTTGTCTACTCCTCCGACTGGAAAGATGGCAAAGCTACGGTTCCGCAGACAGGCCTCTCCCACGCCTTCAAGGTGCTGAAACTTGAATCCTACGAAGATGCCCTCAACAACCTTGAGCCGCGCCGCACCAGCCATCAGCAACTCACCCTTGATTCTCCTGAAGCTCAGGGGGCGGAGTGCCTCAAGGAGCAGTATATCCTCCGTTACATGCTTGACGTGGAGACACGCGGCAGTCAGTCGCTGCTCAATGTGCAGGCCTTCACTGACCCAACGGCCTACAAGCTTAAAGTGAAGCGTCCCGGTTCGGATGAGAGCTGCGAGGTGAATATCGATCTCCTTGAGAGCTTCAACTGGCTTGTCGGTCTCACTGTTCGCAAGATTGCCGCCCCGCAAAGCTTCAGCGCCTTGTTCGAGCGCGACAGCGAAAAGCGTCTTCGCCTGCATGGCCCCCTCAAGCTGGAGGCCGATGCTCCGTACTGGTTCCGAACCGTCACTGGCACCGTGCCCGATGGCCGCAAAGCGCTCATTATCTGGCGCAAACTCACTGGTGAACCGGAGCAGGATAACCTTGTGCTCGACGAGTGGTTCACCCTGCAAGGCTA
>CAIYWF010000329.1 GCA_903929845.1 uncultured Chlorobiaceae bacterium
AATAATAATAAGAGTCCTTTTTATAAAGAAAATCATAAAACTTTAGACGAATACGCAGAAAGTCAAAGAAGAAATCAAGATAAAGAACGATGGGATTTGATGACAGAAAAGGCTAATTATTCTAGAAGTTTGAATGGATATATAAGACGGTATGGAGATGTTGAGGGTGTTGAAAGATTTAATCTTACTTGTGTAGCTAAAGGACATTCTATTGACAATTTTGTCAAAAAATATGGAGAAATACAAGGTCTTGAAAGATTTAATAATTTAGTTAAATCTAAAGTTGCAAAAAATGGTTCATATTTTGGTGTGATTTCATATACAGAAAAGGGCGAAAGATTATTATCTTCGTATGAGTTAACATTTTATAATTATATTTGCGCTTATGGTTTGTTAGACTATTATGATGTTGGTATGTATTATGGTGGAAGATACGGACATAGATCCGACTTTTATTTTGGAATTTTGAATTTGCATATAGAAATAGCAGGTATGATGCACCACGAACAATATAGAAATAAGATGAAATTGAAGCAAGAATTATATAAAGAGACGTGTTTGGTAGTATTGCCAGAACATATGGAACAAATTGTTATTGATATATCACATAGAATACGAGAACTTGAACAATGAATAATTACCCATATTTAGAATTAATTGATATTGAAGATATAGGATTTGACGATTGCTTGCAAAATGTTTATGATATTACTGTTGACGAAGATGAGAGTTTCATGCTAAGCAATTCTTTGTTGGTGCATAATTCGGCAGTTTCTGGTTTGTTGTCAGGAAGAGATCCAAAAACTATGGCATGTTTCCCGCTGCGAGGAAAGCCTATTAATGTAACACCAATGGACCTTAAGGATATTTTAGAGAATAAAGAATTTAAGAATATCATGACAATTACTGGGCTTCAGTTTGGAGTCAAAGTAGAATCTATATCTGATATTAGATTTGGTAAGATTATCATAAGTTCTGACCAAGATTTAGATGGATATTGTATCAGAGCTCTATTGATAAATGCATTTTATGCGTTTTGGCCAGAACTTTTTGATTTGAATGTTATATGTATATTGAATACTCCAATTGTTAAAGTTAAATATAAAAAGCAATCTATAAGTTTTTATAGTGTTGATGAATTCTATATTTGGAAAGAAGAACATAAAGACGAAAGATGGGAATGGTTTTTCAGGGAAATGCCCTTTTCGACTCTTTAACCATCAGCCAGAATCTGGGCTTCTTTCTTCGTGAAAACATGAAACTCCCGGAGGAAGAGATCAGCCGGAGAGTTGCCGAACAGATCCAGTTTGCCGGGCTCGAAGGATATGAAGAGCAGCTTCCTGAAAGTCTGAGCGGAGGAATGCGCCGAAGGGTTGCCATAGGAAGAGCGCTGATCTTCAAACCACACATGATCCTTTTTGATGAACCCACAGCGGGACTTGATCCAGTCAGCTCAAAAAAGATCCTCTCGCTCATCAGCTCCCTGCGCCATAATAACAACCTTGGTGCTGTCATTGTAACTCATATTATCGACGATGTCTTCAATGTTGCCGATTCCGTTGCCGTGCTCTATCAGGGCGAAATTATTTTCGACGATGTGACAGAAAAACTTCATAATGCCACGCATCCTTTTATACGCTCGATTCTTTCTGATAAAATTCTTGAATTATAACGTTCACTTAAGACTTTCACCTGTATGAAAAATCCGAACGCTTTGAAATGGAGCGATTTGAAAACCGGCATTTTTTTTGTTTTTGGCATCGGTTTTGCGGCCTACATGGGATTGGTTATCGGTAAAAACACCAATCTTTTTACTGGTGTGACGACGATAAAAATAGTTTCGAGAGATGTGCAAAGTTTGGCCGAAAATAACTTTGTCTCTGTCTCCGGGAAAAAAATCGGCACGGTTTCAAAAATGGATTTTTATAGACGAAACGACTCACTTTTTGTCGTGGCCTCCCTGCGACTGAAAAATGAGTACGCACCACTTGTCACAAAGGATGCCAAAGCTACCATCAAGTCACTGGGCGTGCTGGGCGACAAGTACGTTGATATCACGACAGGAAAGGGAGATCCTGTTCAAAACGGAGATTATATTCCCCTTCAGACCGAGGATGGTATGGCGAGCCTCACGGGCAATGCAAACAGCGCTTTTGTCAAAATCAATGAGCTTCTCGATCATCTGAACAGCGGCAAGGGTATGGCCGGGAGGCTGATCTCTGACGAAAAAATGGGAACCGACTTAGCCGAAACGGTCGGCAGCCTGAAAACAACAACTTCAGAACTTTCAAAACTGACGCAGAAAGCCTCCAATGGATCAGGTCTTCTTCCAAAGCTGCTCAATGACAAGGCAATGGCAAAAAATAGCTTAGAGACCCTTGAACGTCTTAACCTGATCGCATTGAAAACAGAATCACTGATGACCAAACTCAACAATGACAAGGGCACTCTGGCACAGCTTTCTTCAAATCCGGCGCTTTATAATAATCTGTCACGGTCACTCTCTTCGCTGGATTCTGTGCTTGTTGACCTGAAAGCTCACCCGGGTCGCTATGTCAAGTTCTCGGTCTTTTAATCAGTTAGGATGTTTCATGCAATTGCTCCGCTTTGTTCTTGCTTCGTGCATGATTCTTGCGTCTTTGACTTTGTCGATACCAGAAGAGCTGATGGCATATAATTTCAAGCCGCTTGAAGCCGCTGTTGAGCAAGCGATCAGTGACACGGTTTTTCCAGGAGCAACTCTTGCTGTTCTCTACAAGGGGAAAGTTGTTTTTCACAGGGCGTTCGGCAGAATGACCTATGACCCCAAAAGCGCTCCAGTTGATACCACAACTCTCTATGATCTTGCTTCTCTGACCAAGGCTGTTGTCACCACCAGTATTGTCATGCAGCTTGTCGAACGGGATTCGCTTTCACTTCAGGCACCAGTCGCAACGTATTTTCCGGATTTTGCAAAAAACGGCAAGGAAAAGGTGACGATTAAGCAGCTCCTCTGCCACACCTCCGGTTTGAGAGCCCACACTTATTTTTCAAAATACTGCACTACCCCGGAACAGCTCTTCAATGCCATTGCTGCCGATTCACTTCTCTCTGCTCCAGGAACAACAACTCTTTACAGTGATCTCGGCTTCATGCTGCTTGGAAGAATTGTTGAAACCATTACCGAAAAATCTCTTGCGTCAAACTTCCATGAACGGTTTGCTGTACCCCTCGGAATGAGATCAACCATGTTTACCCCGCCACCATCGCTTCTCTGGCGTATTGCGCCCGTGGAGAAAGATACACTCTGGCCGTTCAGCAGAGAGCGTCCGCTGGTGCATGACCAAAATGCCGCGCTTCTTGGAGGCGTTGCCGGTCATGCCGGATTGTATGGAACAACCGGAGACCTTGTTCTTATGACCGCAATGCTGATGAACAACGGGAACAGCAACGGCCAAGTCTATTTTCGCCAGGCCACACTCAGAACATTTCTCTCCCGGCGCAACTCTCCGAGAGCATTGGGTTGGGATTTGCGCTCCCCTGAGGGACACTCTTCAGCAGGCGACTATTTTTCAAACTCCTCTTACGGTCACCTCGGCTTTACCGGAACCAGTATCTGGATTGACCCTGAAAAGAAACTTGCCGTCATTCTGCTCAGCAACAGGGTCTACCCGACATCAGACAACATAAAAATCCGCAAGTTCCGCCCCCTTCTTCACAACACTGTCGTGCAGTGCCTGGGGTTGGTCAGGCAAACAAACCTTCCATCGGCACAATAGGAAGAGGGGTGGGTTTCAACGATTCCTGCCGGAAGATGGCATTGGCAGCCATGCGGCCGGTAAAGGCGGCCGCCTCCATGAGAAAAACCGGAGCATCAACTTTTACCCAGTCTCCAGCAAAAAAAAGGTTGGAGAAGGGCGTTACAAGGCCGGGACGACGGGCGTGATCTCCCGGAGCCCAGCGGGTAAAATTAGACTGTTGCATAAAGAGTTCGTGCAGGATCCTTGCATCTTTTGATTCCGGGAACAAAAGATGCAACTCCTGAAGCATCGTTGCCTTGATCTCTTCTTCTGGCCTGATATCCTTTGGCGCAATGGCGTAGGCATGCAGTTCAATAACACTGCCTCCATGCTTTTTTGCCCATGAGATATACGGCTCCTGGAAATGAGAATAAAGAGAGACTGAATCGGTATAGGTATAACCCGAAACGGTATAGAATGGAAACTCTGCCGAAGGAAGCGGACGATCAATCCAGAGTCGGTAGACGACATAGGGATCCGCCTCTCCAAGCGAAGCAACCCGCGACTCAAACTCAGGACGGTGCAATCGGGATGCTTCTATCAACTTCCGGGTACCCCGCACGTCAGAAGCTACCACACAATAATCACAAGCCAACAGTTCAGCTTCTCTTCCATCAAAAGGTTTTTCACGGCTCACCATAAGCATCCCTTCCTCAAGAGCAACAGCAAGCTTGGCAAGCGGAGACTTGGGCGGGCCACTCATTGGAGTTCCTGATGCATTATATTTGCCAGCATGGCAGGGACAGAAAAAGCCTCCAGCAAGAGTATCGGGTTTTACCGCACAACCTGCATGGGTGCAGCGCCCGTCATAGGCGATATAACCGGTACCCTTTCGACCAACCATAATCGGTACACCATCGGCAGTAACATAAGCAGCAAAGGCCTCTTGCGGTACCTTCGCCGGATCAACCTGCAAGAAGAGAGGTGTGCCGCTTTCCTTGGAATCCACAACAACCCCAACAACCTTCTCGCCATTGACCTTCATGCTCCTTGCCGTACTCCCCTTCTGGAGCTTCACACCAAGCCGCTCCAGTCTGGTTTCGAGTGGCCTGATGAGAGCGGTCATACAATCGCGATTCGTTATTTTAAAGGCAAGTCCTTCCGGGCTGCCCATAAAATAAAAATGAAAATAGCGGAGAGCCTCGGCCGCCGACAACACCTCCATGCGATTCATCGTCGCATCAGAAAACGGGTGCAGCACGGTATCAACAAAGGCAGGCAAAGCCTCTCCCTGACGGCAATAGGTCATGAAATCAATCGAATCATACTTGCGGAACGTTTTTTTATACTCATATCGGAACAACTCCCCCATTGAAGTCAATCCTCTGGAATTTTTCAGAAAGGAGATCAAGTCAAATCTGCGGGACTGACCTACAATAGAGAGCACATTGAGAGGGAATAACTTCGGCGTCTGGCCGAATAACTCTTCAGGAGAATCTTTAAACATCACAGGATATCCGGGAGAAGCAGAAAAAACATCATGCTTGATGCCTGCAGCGGCAAACACCTCATTGAGATTGTAGTACTGGTCAAAAAAGCCATGAAATCCGTGCTCCACGGGAAAACTCTCTCCAAGAGCATCAAGATTCCAGCCAGTGAGTTTGCCTCCAAGGAAAGAAGATGACTCGATCAGTGTGACATCAAAACCCCTGCAGGCAAGTTCAAGAGAAGCACTGATACCCGCCAGACCGCCGCCAATGACCACCACTTTTTTTGATACATCAAGCCTCTCTTTCCCATCCGATCCCTTGGCATCACTACCATAAAACTCTTTTCTCGGCTGGTAATATCCAATAAGGCCTGTTGTGCCTGCCACTGCAACCCCGGCACCAATACCCGTGCGCATCAGCAGTTTTTTTATAAACTCTCGTCGTTCCATAACAGTGAAAAGAACGTTAACCCGTTGAAAATCAATATCCTGAAGTGTTCGACTATTTAAACGATGAAGAGTCGTCTGAGCAATCCTTCGATGAAAATGCTTTACAAAAGTTCCTTTTTCGGGGATTTCAGGAACGACCTGAACAGGTCTGACAAAAAATGGAAAGAGTTATTAACCGACTGTTCAATGTGGTGAAGTGCTTCAGGAATATGACCTCCACTCACAGAGAGATATGCCGCATAGAGCACAAGAAAAGCTGCGATAACGAGAAACACCTGTACAACTTTTTTAAGAAAAGAGAACAGAATCATGAAGGCAAAAATTACGGCAATAACAAACAACACCGGATGGTGGGCAAGATAGTCAAAAGCTTTTTCCATAGAAGTACGTTATTCGTTTAAAGGTATTCCTGCAAAATTCCAGCAACTCTGGGTGAGGGAGAAACTTCCGCAAGCTTTGCCCGGGCGGCAAGCAACTCCCGACGCATCGTGCTGGCAACATGGGCATTATCAAGAATCATTCGGGCATGACGGAATATCTCCACTCCGTGAGCCTCATGTTGAATCAGCTCCGGCACCGCCCTTTCATCACTCATAAGCCCTTTAACGACAATATTTGCCAGTGATATATTTTTCAGCTTTACCAATTGGCGACCAATCAGGTAATTAAGCTTTCCTGTTTTATAAACAACAATCATGGGCACACCAAAACAAAGCGATTCAAACGTAGCGGTACCGGAGGTCACCAGAACAAGTTCACTGTACTGCATGACCTCATAAGCTGAACAGTCAATAACCGAGAGGTCACGGTATTCCGACAAAACCCGGTAAACCTCTTCGTTGAGATTCTGTGCACGTCCAAAGAGAAACACGGCAGGATATTCATGGCTCAGCAAACGTGCCGCTTTCAGCATTTCCGGAAAAATATGGGCAATCTCCTGCTTGCGACTGCCCGGAAGAAGTCCGATAAGCCGGGTTTCAGGTGCAAGAGTATGTTTTTTGAAAAAAAGCTCTCTGGAAAAAAGCGTGACTTCAGCAAGCTCTTCAATAACAGGATGACCTACAAATTCCGCGTTAATTCCATGCCGCCGAAAAAATTCAACCTCAAAGTCAAAGATAACAAGCAACCGATCAACATGAGCACGGATAGCCTTGACCCTGCCCTCTTTCCATGCCCAAACCTGGGGAGAAATATAATAGATAACAGGAATTCCAAGTTTATGCAAAAAACGGGCCATAATGAGGTTCATGCCCGGATAGTCAACAAGTAAAGCTGCAAAAGGCTTTTCGCGGTGTACAGCCTCCTTAAGGTCACGAATAACCCTCCGAAGAAATACCGAATGTTTAAGCACATCGACAAGACCCATGATGCTCATTTGTGCAGTATCATATAACAAGTCCGCGCCAAGCTGCCGAAGTTTTTGACCGCCTATGCCGAAAACCTTGATCTCAGGCCTTGCTTTCAGCAATTCAGCAATCACTCCGGATGCATGCATATCCCCGGATACTTCTCCAGCTAAAACAAACAAGGTCTTTGGCATTAAAAATGAGTGATAATTGGATGAACGACATGGAATCCGTACCTTACTAATATATTTATATATTTTTCTTACAAATGAATAAGAGAATTTTGTTCTTAATTATATCAACATCAATAAAGAATGCAAATTAGATTCGGTACTGACGGATGGCGCGCAATTATAGCAAAAGATTATACCTTCGATAACCTGAAACTTGTAGCACTGGCTTCTGCCCGCTACTTTCTTGGTCATCCAAACAGGGCAAAAGGTGTATGTATCGGCTATGATACCCGCTTCATGTCAAAAGAATTTGCCGAATATACTGCCAGCATTCTTTCGTCACAGGGGCTCAGAGTATTGCTCGCTGATAGTTTTGTGTCAACACCTGCGGTTTCTCTTTATGCTAAAGCGAAACAACTTGCAGGCGGTATTGTAATTACCGCATCTCATAACCCTCCGATTTATAATGGTTTCAAAATCAAATCTCCCCACGGTGGCCCCGCTCACCCGGAAGTGATCGCTGAAATTGAAAACAACCTTACGCTGACAGACCCGCAAACGATAATTGTGCCCGATAAAAAGCTGATTGAGCTGATTGATATGAAGGGATTTTATATCAGCCATTTGAAATGCAGCATTGATCTCCCCCTGATCCGCGAATCAAGAATTAAAATAGCACATAATGCCATGTTCGGTGCTGGACAGGATCTTATCTCAAACCTGTTTGATGAATCAATGCTCAGTTGCTATCACTGCAGCATCAACCCCGGTTTTGGAGGCATCAATCCTGAGCCAATGCCTCAGTATATCAAAGAGTTTATCGAATTTTTCAATGAGGTTGAAACTGATGTTGGTATTATCAATGATGGAGATGCCGACAGGATAGGCATGCTTGACGAAAACGGCACGTTTGTGGATTCCCAT
>CAIYWF010000330.1 GCA_903929845.1 uncultured Chlorobiaceae bacterium
ACACTCCTTTCAGCCAGAGCTCCTTGCGGCTGCGGCTCCAGTAACAGGCTTTCTTTTTTTCAAACGTCATTTGAAGGCTTTCCCGATTCATCCATGCAATCATGAGAACCTTCCCTGTTTCATGGTCTTGCACAATTGCCGGCACAAGTCCTTTTTCATCGAACTTTACTGTTTCAAGAAAGCTTTTCTGGATATCTTGATTATCGGTCATTGATGGTGTAGATTAAGTGTTTCCCATGCAATAGTATCTGAAGAAGGCGCAGGAAAAGAAAAATGTACTTAAAGATTGATAAAATTATGAAAAAACCAAGGTCGGAATGGATAAAAATTTTAAAACTTGTAACTTCACAAAGCTGAATATCTAAAGAAGGTACCCAATGAAGTCTCTGCAAAAATTTCTTCCAAAATATTCCATCGCTCTTGCTGTCCTTTTTATTGCCACGGTGTTTTTTCTGATTACAAAAGGTAATACGGTCGACATAGTGGCCGGTGAAGTGACCAATGCAGAGCTTGTTCAGGCCATATATGCGACAGGTTTTGTTGAAGCCGATGCTGTTGCCAATCTGAGCGCTGAATGTTCAGGAACGGTGAGGTATGTCGGAGTGTTGGAGGGGCAGCATGTCTCTGCCGGTCAGAAAATTCTTCAGTTTGACAGTCCCCAGCCCCTGCTTGCTGTCCGTGAAGCACGGGCGGCCTTTGCTGAACAGCAGGCACTTGCGAGAGACAACAGGCTTCGAGCTGCCAGGAAGAAAAATCTATTTATAGAAGGGGCGATATCGCGACAGGAACTTGAAGATGCAGAGAAAAACAGCATCCAGTCCGAAAAGCTGCTTCAGCAGAAAGCGTTTCAGGTGAAGATGCGGGAGGATGATCTTAAAAAATTGACGGTTACAGCCCCGTTCTCAGGCATCATGACCTTGCAGAACATCAAGGAGGGCGATTATGTCACGTCCAATACGCTTGTTGCCCGGGTGGTTGATACCTCCCGCTTTATGATCAGTGTAGAGGTGGACGAGCTGGATATTCCCCGTATCAGCAACGGTCAGTCGGCGACAGTTGCTTTTGATGCCTATCCGGAGAAACGCTTTTCTGCTCTTGTCTCCCGTATCGTGCCCCAGACCGACCGGGTAACAAAGACCTCCAGAATTTATCTTACCCTTGTAAATCCACCGGCTAATATCCAGGCAGGTATGACGGCGACTGCAAATATTATCTACAATATCCGCCCAAATGCACTTCTTGTAAGAAAAAGCTCTGTTTTTGAGGAAAACCGCAAAAGCTATGTCTGGACAATTAAACAAGGACGGCTGAAAAAACAGCTTATTTTGCAGGGTGATAGCGATATGACCTTTGTCGAAGTGCTGCAGGGACTGAAAAAAGGCGATAAAATTGCACTTACCCCCGAAAAAAGTTTACACGAGGGGATGGACGTAAAAATAATTCCAGCAAGGAAGTTCTGATATTTCAGAGACGAAAGGAAATGTGGAGGAACTGAGACTATGGGTCGCGCGGCAGTTTATATTGACGGAGCAAACCTGTTTTTTACCCAGCGCCATCTTGGTTGGCAGATAGATTTTTCTCGTCTGATGGCATTTTTCCTGTCAGGGTATACTTCAGTTGAGGCCAATTATTACGTTCCGGCATCCGAACCGGTATCGGCGGAAAATGCGGCCTTTTCCAGAGTACTGACTGCGCACGGTTATCGGATTATCTCAAAACCGGTCAAAAAAATTGTCAACAAGGAGACCGGTGTGGTGATCATGAAAGGAAATCTTGATGTTGAACTTGTTGTTGATGCCTTGAGCGGTGCCGATCAATACGATACCTTTATATTGTTCAGTGGTGACAGTGATTTTCTTCCTCTTCTCAGAGCTTTAAAAAAGAAAGGAAAAGAGGTTATGGTATATTCTACCCAGGGGCTGAGTGCAAGGGAGCTGCTGGCCGAACCAGGTGTAATTTATTGTGATCTTTCAAAGCTGAAAGATCGTATCGAACAGCTCAGGATGGGAGATCATCTTCGTGTCGAAGGGGCGGCTGGCAACGATCAAGCGTTTGCACTTCCTCTTCCGGAAATTGGAGAGTTCTTTACCGGTACCGTTTTAAAGGTACAGCCTTACGGTATTTTTCTGAGTAATCCCTTTCACGTCAAATGTCTTCTTCCCCTGAGCTTTCTTGGGATCAGTAAATATATCAGCGACCTGACGGCGATTGTGCGCATGAGTGACGTTTTTGATGTGGTGGTTTTCCATGTCAATGCAGCACGCGATATTGCGGAGATTACCGTCAAACTCGCCGATAAAAAGATGGCTGAGGAGTTGACTTCAAGGATTGAAGGATAGACGCACCTATCCTCCTTGAAACTTCAATCAGCATCAATGCCCATCAGCTTTTCATTAATGGCAACTGCCGCAGTACGTCCTGCGCCCATGGCAAGAATAACCGTTGCTCCGCCGGTAACAATATCGCCGCCCGCATAGACATTATCTTTTGAGGTGGCCATGGTGTTGACGTCCACAACAATCGTATCGCGCTTGCTGACCTCAATGTCAGGCGTGGTCTGCTTGATGAGCGGGTTGGAACCATTGCCTATCGAAATAATTGCCATATCGATTGGTAAGATAAAATCCGAGTCTGGTATTGGTACAGGTCTGCGTCGTCCCGAGTCGTCAGGTTCACCCAGTTCCATTCTGATACACTTGACGCCGGTAAGCCACTGCTGGTCGTTACCGATAAATTCCACAGGATTCATCAGCAGCATAAACTCAATACCTTCTTTTTGTGCGTGGTGAAGCTCCTCCAAACGGGCAGGCATTTCAGCTTCAGAGCGGCGATAAACAATATAGGCATGTTCCGCACCAAGCCTTTTTGCTGTGCGAACCGCATCCAGAGCAGTATTGCCACCACCGAAGACGGCAACATTTTTTCCCTTGCAATTAAATACCGGAGTGTCATTTTCCGGGAATTGATATGATTTCATCAGATTTACTCTGGTCAGGAATTCATTGGCAGAATAAACCCCGAGAAGATTTTCTCCAGGGATGCCCATGAACCATGGCAGACCTGCTCCGACACCGACAAATACAGCATCAAAGCCCTCTTCTTTAAGAAGTTCGTCAACCGTAATTGAACGACCGGCGACAGCATTGGTGACAAACTTGACGCCGAGTTGTTTCAATCCCTCAATTTCAGCCTTTACGATTTTTTTTGGAAGACGGAATTCTGGAATACCGTAGACAAGAACACCGCCAAGTTCATGCAGCGCCTCAAAAACAGTGACGGCATGGCCCAGTTGAATAAGATCGTTAGCGCAACTCAATCCGGCCGGACCGCTGCCGATAATCGCAACGTGTTTACCAGTTGAGGGTTTTACTGAAGGCAGTTCCACATGTCCTGTTTCGCGCTCATAATCACCGGCAAACCGTTCCAGGTTGCCGATAGCGACCGATTCATATTT
Organism: uncultured Chlorobiaceae bacterium; assembly: GCA_903929845.1. Taxonomy (GTDB): domain Bacteria; phylum Bacteroidota; class Chlorobiia; order Chlorobiales; family Chlorobiaceae; genus Chlorobium. The sequence goes on from CAIYWF010000330.1 coordinate 3,455, forward strand.
TTTTGCAAGAATGCACATTTTTTCGCATTGATCTTCCTGCGGGCATACCCTGCCACAAATAGCTGGCAGCACGTTGTCCTCCTTGATTTTTTTTGCTGCGCCAAGAAAGTTTCCTTCGGCAATCATCTTGATGAACTGGTCTATCTTGATATTGACCGGGCATCCTTTGATGCAGACAGGATCTTTGCACTGAATACATCGCAACGCCTCTTGACGGGCCAGTTCAGGGGTATATCCAAGATGTACTTCATTAAAATTATGGATACGAACCTCCGGAGGCTGTGCAGGCATAACCTGTCGTGGAATGGCAAGACGTTGTTTGGTCGTGATATGTTGTGCGTCCATTGTAATCCTTCTTTAAAAACGAAAGTTTGGTTATCAGAAAAAAAGCAAGACAATTATCATAGTGCCAGGAACGGCTTATACTGTTTTAAGCAGTTTGCACTCGTGAAGCCAGGATTCAGAAGATTGCTTTTCTTCCGTTTGATAGATCTTGTTCCGGTCAGAGAGATTTTTAAAGTCGACCAGATGAGCATCGAATTCAGGGCCGTCAACACAGGCAAATTTAATCTGGTTGTCCACACTGACCCTGCAGCCGCCGCACATGCCGGTGCCATCTACCATAATCGGATTAAGGCTGACCACAGTTTTGATCTTGTAGGGACGGGTGACCTCAGCTATGGCTCTCATCATCGGGATAGGGCCGATAGCAAGCACATAATCAATGGTTCTTCCAGAGTCAATAAGTTCCTGCAGCTTCTGGGTGACGAAACCGTGAAAACCGTAAGAGCCATCATCGGTTGTAATGTACGCTTCATCACTTACGGCAGTCATCTCTTTTTCAAGGATCACCAGATCTTTTGATCGTGCACCGTTAATCGTAATGACATAATTGCCTGCTTCTTTCAGGGCGACAGCTGTCGGATAGGCTATTGCCGTCCCGACACCACCGCCGACGCTCACCGCAGTTCCGAACTTCTCAATATGTGACGGTGCTCCAAGGGGTCCAACCACATCACTGATAGTGTCGCCAGCTTCTTTGCTGTTCAGCTCCTTCGTGGATTTACCCATACCCTGAACAATAATGGTAATGGTACCTTTTTCAGGATCGGAGCCAGCAATAGTTAGCGGTATTCTTTCACCACTCTCTCCCACCCTGATCATGACAAACTGGCCAGCTTTTCTTTTTTTGGCGATACGAGGGGCCTCAATTTCAATTTTTTTGATATTTTCAGCTAAAAAGAGTGCCGAAACAATTCTATACATTGGTTCTTCGATTTTCGTATTTATAGAGGTGGAGATCCGCTGGGTTCTACGGTAAGGGAAAACAATCTGTATAATAAAAAATAAATAGTCAATATAAAAATTGAGCAGGAGAGGAGGCTAGGGGCACGGCGTTTGTTTGTTCTCTTGATTTCTTGCACTTATAAATTTTTTTTATGGTTTTTATTGCCGATTACGGTGCAGGAAATCTTCGTTCTGTTCTCAAGGCATTTGAATATCTCGGCAT
>CAIYWF010000331.1 GCA_903929845.1 uncultured Chlorobiaceae bacterium
GTATTTGCCATCGCAATGACACTGCTTGTCATTCAAATCAAGGTTCCTCGCCATGAGGTAGTCGCAGTCAAAGGGCTTGCGCAATCTGTTGCAGCTCTTTGGCCAAGTTATTTAGCCTTCTCGACCAGTTTTATCACCATACTTGTTATCTGGATACACCATCACTGGATCTTCAAGTTGATCAACACAGATGGTCATGCCCTATTTTACTGGAATGGTCTCTTATTGTTTTGTGTATCGTTTATACCATTTCCGACGGCTTTGCTGTCAGAGTACCTGATCCACCCCGAGGCAAGGGTGGCATCAACCCTGTATTCAGGAACATTTCTGGCTACGTCAATCGCCTTATTTTCGTTATGGAGGCACGCTTCACACCATCTGCTTTCTCCTTCAGCATCCGAGGAGAAAAGAGATGAAGCTGTTCAACTCACCAATCAATACCGTTATGCTCCTCCGCTCTATTTTTTGGTATTCATATTATCGTTTATGTCGGAATCGTGGAGTGCGGGACTGTGTTTAATACTCGCATTATTATTTGCTTTACGAGGATGGCCATACAAAGGGAAACGTAACAGGAGAACCATATATACAAGCCATGAAAAAGTTCGGAAGGCTTTAAAATCCAGTTCCTGAGGCGTCCCCAACTTCAAGAGCTTTTTGGGTATATATTTATAGACGACGATCTCAAACAATCAAAGGAAATAAGCATGTCAACCAAAGGAAAGTGCCCATTCTCGGGCGACGTCCGCACAGGCACAGTCGCCGGGACCCAATCGAACGCAGAGTGGTGGCCCAATCAATTGAAGCTGAACATCCTGCACCAGAACTCTTTACTCTCGAACCCCATGAGCGCGGAGTTCAACTACGCCGAGGAGTTCAAAAGCCTTGACCTGAATGCCGTGAAGAATGATCTCCTGGCGCTTATGACCAACTCACAGGACTGGTGGCCAGCAGACTTCGGCCACTACGGACCTTTATTTGTTCGTATGGCATGGCACAGTGCCGGCACCTATCGCACCGGCGACGGCCGTGGGGGCGCCGGGAGAGGCAGCCAGCGCTTTGCGCCCCTCAACAGTTGGCCCGACAATGTCAATCTCGACAAGGCGCGCAGACTGCTTTGGCCGATCAAGCAGAAGTATGGCCGGAAAATTTCCTGGGCCGACCTGATGATTCTCACGGGCAACGTCGCTCTTGAATCAATGGGACTCAAAACCTTCGGTTTCGCTGGCGGACGTGAAGATATCTGGGAACCGGATGAAAACATTTACTGGGGGGCAGAGAGCAAATGGCTGAAAGACGAGCGCCACAGCGGCGATCATAACCTTGAAAATCCTCTCGCCGCTGTTCAAATGGGCCTGATCTACGTCAATCCTGAAGGCCCGAACGGCAACCCGGACCCGCTCGCGGCTGCGCGGGACATACGCGAGACCTTTGCTCGCATGGCGATGAACGACGAAGAGACGGTTGCGCTCATCGCTGGCGGTCACACCTTCGGCAAAACTCACGGAGCCGGAGATGCGGCACTGTTGGGTCCTGAGCCGGAAGCTGCCAGCATCGAGGAGCAAGGTTTTGGCTGGAAAAGCAGCTTTGGCAAAGGTAAAGGTGGTGACACGATCTCCAGCGGACTGGAAGTCACTTGGAGCAGCACACCGACGAAATGGAGCAAGAACTTTTTCTGGAACCTGTTCAACTACGAATGGGAGCTGACGAAGAGCCCGGCCGGTGCACAGCAGTGGAGGCCGAAGGGTGGTGCGGGCGACAGCGCCATGCCGGATGCCCACGACCCGTCGAAGCGTCATTCGCCAGCCATGCTGACCACTGACCTTGCGTTGCGGTTTGACCCCCTCTACGAGAATATTTCGAGGCGCTTTTACGAGAATCCGGATCAGTTCAGAGACGCGTTCGCCCGGGCATGGTTCAAGCTGACGCACCGCGACATGGGTCCGCGAACGCGCTATCTCGGCCCGGAAGTTCCCATGGAAGAGTTTATCTGGCAAGACCCTATCCCTGCACTCAATCATGCGCTGATTGATGGAGAGGACATTGAATCCCTAAAAGATAAAATCCTTGATTCCTGTCTCTCAATTTCGGAATTGGTTTCTACCGCCTGGGCCTCAGCATCCACGTTCCGTGGATCCGACATGCGAGGCGGTGCAAACGGTGCCCGCGTTCGTCTGGCACCGCAAAAAGATTGGGAAGTCAACCAGCCTGCCCAACTGGCGAAGGTGCTCAAAACTCTTGAAAGCATCCAGTGCACGTTCAACAGGGCCCAGTCTGGCGGCAAAAAAGTTTCACTTGCTGACCTGATCGTTCTGGGCGGCTGCGCAGCCGTTGAGGCAGCAGCGAAAAAGGGCAACTATAACGTGAAGGTACCCTTCTCACCGGGGCGCATGGATGCGACGCAGGAGCAGACCGATACGGACTCGTTCGCCGTACTATATCCGTCCGCAGACGGGTTCCGCAACTACGTCCGTGAGGGACTCGAGGAATCGGCGGCTGAGCTACTGGTGGACAAAGCGCAGTTGATGAAACTGACCGCCCCGGAGATGACTGTTCTGATCGGCGGCCTGCGCGCTCTGAATGCAAATTACGACCAGTCCAGACAAGGTGTTTTCACCAATCGGCCCGAAACTTTGAGCAATGATTTCTTCGTGAATCTGCTTGACATGAAGACGAAGTGGCAGAAGTCCGTCACATCCGAAGGCGTATTGGAAGGGCGCAATCGGGCGACCGGCGAACTTCTATGGACGGGTACCATCGTTGATCTCGTCTTCGGTTCGAACTCCCAGCTCCGGGCACTCGCGGAAGTCTATGCATGCAGCGATTCCGAGCAGGCGTTTTTAGATGACTTTGTCGCGGCATGGAACAAAGTGATGAACCTCGATCGCTGAACAGCGACAGGGAACCGATGAGCATGGAACCGGGCATAACGGCAAGATTACAGCAAGGGTTGATGTCCGAAATGAGAAAAGCCCCAACTTGCGAAGGGGCTTTTCTGTTAGAAAATAATAATGGCTGCTTTTTTGACAGCCGAAACTATCTTATTTGCCTGCTTCGGCTTTAACTTCTTCAGCCCTTATTGCTGCTCTTTTGGCTTCTCTTGCTTTCTTGGCCTTTCTGTGAGCTTTCCTCTCTGCCTTTCTATCCGCTCTTTGATCAGCTTTAAGCTCAGCTCTTTTTACCGCTCTTTTTTCAGCTTTTTCCTCGGCGTTGATATTCTCCTTCTTTTCGGCCTTCTTCTCAGCTTTGATTTCAGATTTCATCTCAGCTTTGATCTCTTCTTTCTTCTCTACCTTTTTTGCAGCCTTTACTTCTGCCGCGCTGTCAGCAGCAAAAGAAACGCCACCAAACATTCCGACCATTGCAAGTGACACAATCATACCGGCGATAAGATTCTTTCTCATTTAATTATTGTTTAGGTTGTTGATAAAGTGAAAATTGAATTGTTTTGTTACCACTTATTTATTACACGGAAGCTTCAAATTATCTTCCAAAAAGTACTCGACATCAGGTCAAGTTTACTGTGCTTCGTGAAGCAATTCCTAAACTTGAACTTATGCCCTGTAACTCTGATGCGGGTTCATTGTTTTCCATAAAGAACCAAAATGAAGGACAGGATATTGTTTGCACAACTTACCCGCCCCCCAAATGATGTCAACCCATAAAATACTGCTCCCTAATGCGTCATTTTGAGAACCATGAGTCGTCGGCAGACTTCTCCCATTTGTTAACCATTTTATCAGCATCTTCTTTAGCAATGCCATACCGCTCCTGAATCTTGCCAAGAAACTGTTCTCGTTTCCCTGCAACGACATCTAAATCATCATCAGTGAGCTTGCCCCATTGCACCTGCACTCTACCCTTGAGTTGTTTCCAGTTACCTTCAATCTGATCCCAGTTAATCATTAGTATCTCCTGTTTTGTTTCATAAAACTCATCTTCTCTTCCTCGAATGATTACATCCTCTCATGATTTTTTCGCCTTCAAAAAAATCTACATCTTAATTTTCAGGATTCATTGTAGTAGCTTACGCATCGCATAAACTTAAAAAGCTCTCACTGGCCGAACAC
>CAIYWF010000332.1 GCA_903929845.1 uncultured Chlorobiaceae bacterium
CAATCACCGATTACGCAAAATAATCGCACGGGATATTTCCTCAGGGTATCACAGGATGCCCTGAATCTCTTCTGTTACCTTTCCGCCTTTTTCGTCCCATAGATATGGCAAAAAGACTCCATGCTTCAAAAAATGAGTCATCACTTAATTGGTTTGAAGAGTGGTTTATCCATCAGCTCTACCTTGAGCTTTACAGCCACAGGGACAATGATGAAGCTGCGCGCTGCATTCATACTATCCTCTCCATATCTGGGCTTGATCTGAAAAAGCCTGCATCACTGTCAGTGCTCGATATTGCCTGCGGAGCTGGAAGACACGCCCTTGAGCTTGCCCGACTCGGCTATATTGTCACAGGAAATGACCTTTCACCATATCTGCTTGAAGAGGCAAAAAACGCAGCATTGAAAAGCTGTTTACCGCTGAAACTATCCTGTTGCGATATGAGGGTTATAGCTGCCAACGATCTTTATGATCTTGTTGTTCAGCTTTTTACCAGTTTTGGCTATTTTGACTTGAAAGAAGATGATCAACTGGTCATCAAGAATGCTTATGAACTGCTTAAAAGTGATGGCTGGTATGTGCTTGACCTTCTGAATCCTCTTCATCTTGCAAACAATCTTGTTCCTTTCTCCAGACGAAGTGCAGGAGAACTTTCCGTTATTGAGGAGCGTGCGTTTAATGGCGACAGGATTATCAAAAACATGAGCATCACTTCCCCTTTCGGCGAAACAGTTACCTTCAATGAATCAGTCCGGCTTTACAATGAGGAGGAGATTCGTGCTATGCTTCAGAATGAGGGATTTACTGTAGCAAGTATTGTGGGAAACTACCTGGGTGAACCATTCACTTCAAAGGACTCACCCCGTATGATGATTTTCAGTCGTAAAAGATAAGCAAAATATCAGTTAAGCATGTTGCGCTCTCGGTACCACTCGTAGGCATTCCTTATGCTGTGTTCATGTGATTCGTACTGCATGTTCAGTTCACGGATTGCCTTGGACGAATCAAAATAGAGAAAATGGGATGCAACTCTAAACATTGACATGTTGAAAAGTTTCGATATCCGGTTCTTGTTCTTATAGAGATCGAGTGCCGATTTCAGTATTCTTGCTGACCAGAATGGCAGAGGGAAATTAACTTTTGGTGCTCCAGTAATACGAGATATCGTGTCTGCAAGCTGCTTGTAGGAGACATTTTCACCGCCAAGGATGTAGCGTTCCCCAGTTTTTCCTTTTTCCATGGCAGTGATTATGGTATCTGCAACAATCTCAACATCAACAACGCAGATGCCGCCAAGGGGATAAAAGGGAAGCCTTTTATTATAGATATCCTTGATGATCCTTCCAGCATTAAAATTTATGTCGCCAGCACCAAACACAAACGCAGGGTTTACAATAACACAGTCCAGTCCTCTCTTTATGGCTTTTGCAACTTCAATTTCTGAGAGGTGTTTCGTTCTGGCATATTCAAGGCTGATAGCATGGAAATTCCAGATAACGGATTCGTCGACCGGTTTTTTATCGAAGGCAATTCCTACGGCAGTTATTGAACTGACGTGTACAACTCTTTTAACACCAGCGGTTATGGCTGCCTCTAAAATATTTCGAGTACCATCAACATTGATTTTATAGAGCAAGGCATTTTTTTTATCCCCCATATAGGTAAGTCCGGCAGAGTGATAGACCAGATCAATCCCCTGGAGGGCCGAATCAAGCGAAGCCCGATCAGTAATATCCCCATATACAAGATGAACCTTATGCAGAACATCAGAAAGAGAGGTTAAATCCGAACTTTTACGAACAAGAATAAAGACTTCATCGTCAGTGGATGCCAGCTTTTTCACAAGACTCGAGCCAATAAAACCAGTTGCCCCTGTTACCAGGATTTTTTTATTCACCAGTATTGAACATCTATCAATTAACAATCCTTCCTTTTTTCCGCTTTCCAAAAAGAGCTCTCAGTGGTTACTGAAAGTCCCTGCTATTCTCATTGTCCAATGGCGGTCTCATCAACAACAATTTTCCCTGCTACTATCTTTTTTCGGATATCCTCAAGTTGGTCATGGTTTTTAGTGCCGATCAATGATGCGTTTTTTTCATTGTACACATAGTCAGTATAGCGGTCTGCAAGACCAAAGACAGAAACTCCTCCCCCCTTGAAACTTCCATTCAGCACATTTTCCACAGTTTTCAAAACAGCCCTGTCGACAGCCTTGGTCATACTTGATAGCACAAATCCAGGCGCTTCGGACTCCTGATCCCGATCAGTGCAGATAACAAGAGCTTTACTTTCCCTGGCTGCTTCAATGACACCAAGTCCACTCGCTCCAGCAGCCTGATAGATAATATCCGCTCCCCGTCCATACTGTCCAAGCGCAAGTTCCCTGCCCTTGGCTGGATTTGCAAATGCAGAGCCAGTCATACCTATATATCCAGAAATCACTCTGATTTCTGGATTGATCGACCGAACTCCATTGATAAAGCCCATCTCAAATTTTTTGATGACGCTTGATTCCATTCCGCCGATAAAACCAACAGCTTTTGTTTTGGTCATCATTCCAGCCAAAGCACCGGCCAGATAAGAGCCTTTCTTTTCTTCAAAAACAATTCCCTGAAGATTTGCAGGTATACTAATTTTCGGCTGGCTGATATAATCAATGCAGACAAATTTTTTATCGGGAAATTCAGCAGCAATTCTGGTAATATCTTCACTGAAAAGCAGTCCGACACCGATAACAAGCCCTACATCCGGGTCTGTTGCCATCTGAAGCAACGCGGCTTCCCGATCCGCCCCTTCTCCCTGTGGTTCAACATAGAGAAAATTGGTACCAAACTTCTTTTTTGCAATCTCCAAGCCGTTATAAGCAGAATCATTAAATGATTTATCGCCCCGGCCACCAACGTCAAAAACCAGACCAATCTGCAATTTGTTATCCGAAGAGTGTTCTTTCACTGCTTTTTCTCTGTTTTGCGCTGCACAACCAGCAAAAATAAACACAAGAAACAGAAAAAAGGAAAGCCTGTACCTCATCTATTTATGTAAAAAATAATTAGTTGAATATTATTTACTATAACAAGTAAACAGCGAATTTTTTAGATGGGAATTTAGGAAAAACTCTCTTTAAAAACGACAGCCTTTATTGACTATTTTTCAATTTGCCCCTTCTTGCGCTCAACATTTTTTTGCTGGTTGCAATTTGTGCAAGAAAGCTAATTCCAATCAGCAAAAAACATGAGCGCAAGAAGGTGCAGGCGAATATAATTCATGTATAATATCTTAATAACTGTAATCTTTTCTGTACGATACAAGCTCTTTGGTTCCTCCTGTTATCAGGAAGAAGAGGCCCATTTTGGTGGTGTTTGACAGGAGGTTTTTGGGAATTGAAAATTTCCAAAAATGTTTTTATATTAGGGGTATAGTCAAGACATGAAAAATACCCCTTTAAAGTGACATGCCTATGCCTCCTCAACAACCATTTTCCTCATCTGACAGTGAGAGTCATTCGCTAAAAAAACTCATCCGTACCTATTCTATAAGTATTTGTGTTGCAGTGTCAGTGTTACAGTTTGCACTGCCAAGCATAGCGTTTTGTGATCTCCCACCAGAAACTACGGTGCAGGCAGCTCCCATTGCTGGTTCGACGCGTCTGACAGCCTCCATGCAAAGCTTTTTTAATAATGTCAGTCAATATTTTGGAACCCGATACCGGTTTGGCGGTCAGACTCCCCGAGGATTTGACTGTTCAGGTTTTGTGCGTTTCATGTATGACAAAGTATTTAATATGCATCTTCCCCGATCTTCAAGAGAGATGTCTGCCATAGGGAATAAAGTAAGCAAGAATGACCTCCAACCCGGAGATCTTGTTTTTTTTCAGACACGGGGTAAGCGGATTAACCATGTAGGCATTTTTATCGGTAATGACACCTTTGTTCATTCCTCACTCTCCAAGGGAATTACCGAAGACCAACTCAAGCTAAACTATTTCGAAAAAAGATTTGCCGGAGCAGTACGTTTACTTGATCCGTCGACTGACAAGTTACCTCCTCTCCCATTGCAGCAGGAAGAAACCAGGAACGATATCACCGAACCATCTTGATTCCTGTGCCCTCGTATGATCCTGGCAGCAGACCACTTTTATATAAAGAGTTTGCTGCTACGGTAGTAGTATTTTCGGGAACCTTAACGAGTCACAAAAATATTCTGCAAAGCTGAAAGAAGAGTAGTGATAGAGAACGGCTTCTGAATAAAATTCACTCCCTGGTCAAGTAACCCCTGACCTGTAATAATGTCTGTAGTGTAACCCGACATAAACAGGGTTCTGAGGTCAGGATAGAGCGAGAGAAGCTTTTTTGACAGATCACAGCCGTTCATCTCGGGCAAAACAACATCAGTCAATAGCAAGTGAATTTGACCCTTCTGCTTCCCGGCAATACTGATAGCTTCACCCGGGGTTGCCGCATTGAGTACCGTATATCCGTTATTTTCAAGAGTAAACTTACAAATATTCAGAATATCAGGTTCATCTTCAACAAGTAATATCGTTTCTTTGCGGTGACTGATCGGCGGCGATTGTTCACGCTCTTCCGTCCCTTCATAACCGGAATGCAGGGGTATATAAATTATAAAGCTGCTTCCCCGGTCACGCTCACTCCGGCAATCAATAAAAGAGTTGTTCTGCTTGACAATACCATAGACTGTAGAAAGCCCCATGCCTGTACCTCTTCCCACACCCTTGGTGGTAAAAAATGGCTCGAAAATATGGGGAAGATCTTTTTTATAAATACCGCTACCGTTATCGGTCACGACAAGAGTCACATAGCTGTCCGGTTTTTTGCAGGGATGGCCTGCAATGCACTCCGCTTTATCAACATGAACCACTTCTGTTTTGATGATAATTTTGCCGATTCCGCTTATTGCATCACGTGAGTTGACGCAAAGGTTTCCGAGAATAAGATCTATTTGAGAGGGATCAATCTTTATAAGAGTACGATGGCGTTCTGGTATCCATACCAGAGAAATATTCTCTCCAATCAGTCGCCTTAGAAAAGGAAGCATCCTTTCAACCATCGTGTTCAGATCCAGAACGATTGGCATCACTGCCTGTTTTTGTGAAAAAGCAAGGAGTTGGCGGGTCAGATCAGCAGACTGCTCTACGGCTTTGAGAATAATCTTCAGATTATTCAGCACCGACTCTTCAATAGAATGCATTGAAATGACCATTTCGACATTGCCAAGTATTATTCCCAGCATATTATTGAAGTCGTGCGCTATACCTCCGGCAAGCTGACCAACCAGCTCCATTTTCTGTGCCTGCAAAAGCACTTCCTGTATTTTTTGTTCAGATTGCTCAGCACGTTTGCGAGCAACAATATCCCAGGCAAGATTAGCAAGAGCGCTCACCATTCTCAAGTCATCCTCATCATAATCATAGGGCTTATCTCCAACACAAAAAATCGCAGCAACAGTTACACCTCGCGTTAACGGTATAAAGATTCTGCGCTGTATTTCGGAAGAGGAATCCAGCTCTTCTGGACGATTTGGAGGTATTACACCATTATAAATTGCGCCATTCTGCTCCCTTACCACATCGGCCGCCATTATTTCTTCTGTGAACAAACGATAATGTTCTTTGCCTTCCATAGACTGCATCTTAAGTTGCATACTGGAGGACAAGACCTGCAATGAAGGTATGGTCGGATCTTCAGCAATAAAGTGGCAGGAACCAATCGAACTCTCAGTCAGGCGTTCAGCCTCATCAAGTGTAGCTTTCAGTAACTCCTCAATAGAATCTGACTCCATATTAAGAAGGCGTAAACGAAATGCCGTAATGGCTTCGAATCGCTTACGTTCAGTAATGTCAATACCGATAGCTATAACAAAAGGGTTGCCATTAACAATTATCCGGCGACCTGTTATCATCCGCCATTGGAACTTCGGCCCTCCGCGAAGCAAAACTCTTCCTTCAGAAGTTACTTCAATGCCAAACTTCAAAATGTTCTGCATTGACTCCAAGGCATAGGCTTTATCATCAGGATGAAAAACATCAAGTGCATTAGTATAGGGCATCTCATTTTCAGGTTTTCCTACTATCTCATCACGGTGATAGGCGTTCCACCAAACAAGTTGTCCGTTGGCATCATTAATAGAAAAGGAACCGGGAATACTTTCCACTACAGCTTTGCTAAAAGCGGATTCATACTCCCGCCTCGTTGCTTCTGTCGAGAAAGTCCCTATTGTATTATCAGTCATTTTCGTTACTATCAGAAATTCTTTGAGGCGTCCAATACAATTCCAGAGATTTCCAGTAAAACTGGATAGTTGCTGACATTGAAAATATTTGGACTTATAAAGTTATTGAACTTGAATGTAACGAAAAGAATACTTGTAATACAGGATCAAACTTCCCCAGTCAGCTCTATGAAACTCTTTTTTAATCGGGTATTGATTTTGCTTTTCTCGGTAGGCGCATTAGCAGCGCTCTTTTTTCTAAGCCTTGGTGTCCTGGTTTCACAATATTCAGGTATTCCCGAAAAAACTGATGTCATCATTGTATTAGGAGGTGATAATGGGCTTCGAATACATAAAGGTGCGGAACTCTACCATGCCGGGTATGCCTCCCATATTATTCTGACAGGTATTGATGAGCGGTTTTACCATCCAAATCACCCCAACTGGCGTGAACGTCGAATGATGGAACTCGGTGTACCGAAAAATACCATTAAGGTCGATGCTCAATCAAAAACGACTTGGGAGGAAGCCTTGAATACATCAAACACAATGGAAAAAAAAGGATGGAAAAGTGCACTTATCGTCAGCGACCCACCGCACCTGCTCCGCCTTCATCAGACTTGGAGCAGGGCATTTGAAGGTTCATCTAAAAAATTCATTCTGATTCCGACAAGTCCTGCATGGTGGAACAGCATTCTTTGGTGGCAAAACAGGAAAAGTTATCAGTTTGTCATCAGCGAAATCAAAAAAAACCTTTTTTACGCTGCGGTACATTATTGACTGTCAGGTTCCACTTTAAGGAACTCTATCAGCTTTCGAGGAAAAACCGGGATAATCGACACAGGAGAATGCTGATATTTGAGTGCAAGAATTAATAATATAAATCAATAAAAAAATGGTAATCTGTTTTTACAAATTTCGATAATTGTAAATTTTGTTTACCACGAGGAAACTCACTCATGCTTGCAAGGAAAATGTCACCACTTCATCCAGGAACCGTTCTGTTTGAAGAATATCTCAGCCCCATGAAGCTTAGTGAGAAAAGAGTTGCTGAAGATATCCATATTCCGGTCTGGCGTATCAACGAAATAATTTCAGGAAAGAGGTGTATCACCGCTGAAACGGCTCTGCGTCTTGGCCGCTATTTCAGTACACCACCCCAGTTCTGGTTTGGACTGCAGATGGATTACGACCTTAAAGTCGCCCTGAACAATGAAGGAGCAAATATCGAGCGGGATATAAAGGCCTATGATGAGTCAAGAGCATAAGCCCTGTCAGTCGCTCTTGACCTCATCGTTTTCAGCTTCGGCCGCAATATTCGGCGGTATCTGTCGGGTAACTTTGGCACCGAGCCTTCGAATCTCTTCGACCCTTACGACAAGATTTCCCCTGCCCTCTTTAATGCGTTTTAAAGCGAGGTCAAAAGAATCCGACACTCCTGCAAGTCTTTTGCGCGTCTCTGCCATAGCATCAAAAACGAGAAGAACCTGATCGTAGATCTTACCGGCTTTTTCAGCGATAAGTTCGGCATTACGGTTCTCATTCTCTCGTCGCCAGATCTGGGCGATCAGCTTCAGGGTGATCATCAATGTTGTCGGGCCGCACAAGACAACATTTTTACCGGCAAGGTCGTACATCAACTCTGGTTCAGCCTGCATGACTGCCTGCCATGCTGGTTCAAGGGGAATACACAGGATGACAAAATCAAGTGTCCTGTTACCGTCGATGCCACTGTAATCTTTTGCCTGTAATTCGGCTATGTGACGACGGACGGACTGCACATGCTCTTTAAGTGCAGTATGGCGTTGCGCATCATGATCCAGATTACAGAATCGTTCGTACGCGGTAAGCGACACCTTAGAATCAACAATCACCGCCTTGTTTCCCGGCAGTAACACCATAAAATCCGGTCGTTTTATTAAACCATCCTCTTTGCGAAAGCTCTCCTGGGCAATATATTCACGCCCTTTTTCCAGCCCGGAAGCTTCGAAGACTCTCTCGATAATCATCTCGCCCCAGTCACCCTGCTTTTTCGATTCCCCCTTGATAGCCCGTGCAAGAGTATTTGCTTCATCGCTGACTCTACCACTAAGCCTTTGCAGTTGGCGTACCTCCTCAATGAGCTGCCCTGAAAGGGCTGTATCAGTGTCATGGACCTCTTCAATTCTCTTTCGATAAGCATCAAGCTGTTCGCGCAGGGGGGAGAGAAGAGCTTCCATACGTTCCCTGTTATCCTGACCAAGTGCTTTCCCCCGATCCTCAAAAATCCTGTTGGAAAGGTTTTCAAACTCAATTTTCAAACGAGATTCTGATTCCTGCATCAGAGCAGTTTTTTCGGCTGCGCTACGTTGTTCGTTACTGATATCAGCCTCGAGCCGCGCTTGCCGAATCTTCAGGCTTTCAAGTTCCTGTGATTTTAATTCAAGCTTTATGGCTTCGGCACGCGCCTCCTCTTCAACACCTCGAAGTCGCTGGAGTTCAGCTTTCAAAGGAGCATCACGTACGATACGGAACGCCACAAAGCCAAGCAAAGCAAGAAGAGCAAGGAGTATAGAAAAAGAGAGCGCTTCTATCATGATCGTATTAATAAATGGCCGTTCATTTGAAAAGAATAACTTTTTTCTTACATTAACACTCTTGAAAAGGCGAAGTGGCCGAGTGGTTAGGCAGAGGTCTGCAAAACCTTCTACAGCGGTTCGAGTCCGCTCTTCGCCTCCATCAACAAAAAAGCCTGCACAACGCAGGCTTTTTTGTTGAATGCAGGTCCAACTATCCTATTTTCTCCGCACCGGAAACAATCGCTTTGACAAGCTTTTCAATGCTCGCATCATCCATCAGCACAGGAATATTAAGGCAGATACTGCTACGCAGCATGATACCGGTTTTCGGCCAGAGTGCTTCAAGATCGGTGTCACGGTACTGGTCATACTCTCCAAGAAGATGACCCCATACTCCTGCGAAATGCCAGTCAAGTGCTTCAGGGAGAATTTTGGTTCCAAAACCATGCTCCGTCAAATGCGCTTCAAACTGCAGTGCTGCCTCGCGATTCCTGACCCGAAAAATCAGGGTATCTCCCTGAGAACCAGCTTCGTCACTGAAGGGTCTGAGAATAATATTATCGAGATGGCGTATCGCATCTTTGATTTTTTTCTTGTTCTCCCTTGAGGTAGAGAGAATTGTCTCAATTTTGGCAAGCTGTGCCAGACCGATTGCAGCAGTCACTTCGCTGAGACGTAAATTCAGGCCTTTTGATCTTCTAGGATCTTTGCCCCTCGGCAGACCGGGCAAATGCATGTGACCATGGTCGGAAAACTCGGCCGCGCGATCGTAGATCTCTTTGTCATTAGTTACAATAATTCCACCCTCACCTGTGTGGAGCGTTTTGCCTGCATCAAATGAGAACGAGGCGACACTGCCAAAGGTGCCAAGCTTCTGTCCCTTATATGAGGCACCAAGCGCCTGTGCTGCATCCTCTATCAGAATCAGGTCATGTTTCTTGCAGAGCGCCACAAGTTCATCCATTTTCGGTGAAGCCCACATTGGAATAGCCACAACCGCTTTTGTTGCAGGAGTGATTGCCTTTTCCACTTCAACAGGATCGAGATGATAGGTTTCATCAAGCTCAACCGGCACAGGTATTGCACCGAGAGCACTGATAGCCTCCACTGGAGCTATGAATGTCCAGGCAGTCGTTATAACCTCATCACCCGCTCCGATTCCGGCACCTGCAAGCGCACAATGAATAGCTGCTGTACCGGATGAAACTGCATGGGCATACTTGACGCCCATCCATGCTGAAAATTTTTCCTCAAATTCTCTTGCTTTATAATTTCCTCCGCCGTAACGGTATAAATTGACCTTTTCCCGACTGAAAAGCTCCTGTATTTCAGCCAGTTCTTCACGACCGATGAGTTCTGCGCCCGCCATAATAGGTGTCCTGTGCTTTTAGGTTAATTGAAAAACAACATTCCGTGCCGATTCTTCGGTAAATTCAACGGGATTGCCTGAAAATGATCCTTTCAGTGCTTCTGATGCATTATGCGCAAATTCAGCAGCATTACCCTTGCCGTATCCATAAGGAACAAGTGAAGGAATCTGAAGCTGTTTGTAGAGTTCATCCATCTCCTCAAGCAGTTCGGCCGTAGCCTCTTTTGGCGAAGGAGTCGAGCGCATGGGGTTGAGCAAAGCGTACTTTTCATAACCTTGAAGATGGTTGTAACGCATCACCTCCTTGAGAAATATTGCTCCGGCAAGACCGTGTGGCACACGATGCTTCACGCCGAGATAATAGGCAAAACCATTCGTCGGGCCATCACTGGAGTTCATGAGGGCCACCGTACCACAGATGCTTCCAATCGCAAGATCAAGCCGAGACTCTGCACGGTCGAGCTGATTCTGCTGCAAAGCATAAAAAGTACGCTGGAATCCTTCAATGGCAAAAATCCTGCTCAACGCAGTGTGCTTTACTGAACCGAAACTATCAACGCAATGGACGAGACTATCCATGGCTGAAGCAATAACGCTTTCAAAAGGGGCTGTCATGGAAAGCTGCGGGTCGATAACCGCTTTTTTCGGAAAATTTTTTCGGCTGTTAATGCCAAGCTTACGACCCTCAGCCTCGTCAATAAAGACCGCATTAAAGCTTACCTCAGCACCGCTACCCAGCAGAGAGGGCACGGTAATCAGCGGCAATGGATCGTTCACGCCTGAAGGGAAACCTTTGAGTGAGAGTGCAGGAACCAAGTTGGTCATAAGAAGAGCAACTCCTTTACCAAGGTCAAGTGTACTGCCCCCACCTATGGCAACAATGACATCAGGAGAATTAGCCCGGCAAAATTCCGCCACATTTTCGAGATGAGCATACGTTGGCTCACCGCCGAATTCATTGCAATACAGCACAGCATCTTTGTATTCTGAGGTCAGGTTCTTCAGAACGTCCTGAAAATAGAGGCTGCCCGCTACATTGGCATCGTAAATGATCCCTGGCTTCTTGACTGACAACTGTGCAAGATGCCCATTCAGGTTCAGCGCTTCATTAACCCCGATAACAAGATCGGTGGATAAAAAAAAATTCATAAAAACAGTAATCTAAGGGTTCTGTTGGGTTGCATCCTGGAATGCCAGGTTTTTTTTATAAAGGTAATACTCAATTAAATCTATTTCTTCGAGAGTATCAATCTCCCACGTTTGCCAAAACTCCATCTCATACACCGAAAGTTTTTCTCCAATCCTGTTGCTGAAGGTAACAAGAGTTTCTGGCTTGAACATATATATTGAGCCATTTTCTATAAATTGCGCAGGACGATCCTGGCGCATACCACGATTTCGGTAATCAAAATTGATGCTTACCCACCTCCCTTTTCTTGATTCCCACAAAGTAAGATCGTCTGCTTTAGTGACTGAAATCAGAGAATCTGCTCCTTCACGAATAAATACCTCTACCGCCCGGTCGATATCATCGGGTTTGCGCAAAGGAGATGTTGCCTGAAGAAACACAACCATGCTGATGGGCATCTGGAAGTCCCGCCCAATAGCCCCCATGGCATGCAGAATGGCCGATTCGGAGCTAGCTTTATCACCAGCGAGTTCAGGGGGGCGCACAATTACTTCCGCACCATACTCAATGGCTACGTTGGCAATAGCCTGGTCATCGGTCGAAACAAAAACTTTATCAATGCTCGTCGAGGCTAACGCTTGCAAAACAGTCCAAGCCAGCAAGGGTTTATTTGCTACGGGATAAATATTTTTCTCTTTCAACCCCTTTGAACCGCCTCTTGCGGGAATAATAGCAACAGTATGCATATAAAGAAAATAGTTTCGGTTCAGCCGTCAATCACCTGCCGACAAATATCAGCAATTTTTTTTGCCGCAGATTTATTCTGGAGAGGAGTCAAAGATTTTAATTCGTCAGGAAGCAGTCCACAGTGTACGATCTTGTTCAGTGCAGATCCGACAAAAATTGTAGATGAAAACTGAGCGATCAGCATCCGGGAGTTAGCAATCATCTCTTCTGTTTTACCTTCACTGAACACAAGGCTGTCTGGAGCATAGTGTTCGATTTCCCTGATAGCCCTTTCAACATTTTCATTGGGATGGAGCTTGAAAAGAAGCTGATGATCTTCCGCCATTTTAAGATACTTCTCAATATTTTTTCTGCGGTTCTCGTAAATAAATGTTTCACGATTGTCCGACGTACAGACAAGCACGTAATCATGATGTTTAAAATCATTCTGAAGGTACTGCTCACAATTATCAAAATTTGGAATGCTGGTAACTTCGATTTTGGCGGGACTCACCCCTTTCCGTATAAAAAGATCGCGGTATCCTTCGCTGGCAACACAAAACTTCTCATAGGCATCAGATAGCCCTGTAGTCGCCGTACCGGCAATCCAGCGGGGAATCCACTGAAAGTTCCTTGCAAGATGGTATAGAATCGTTTCAGGTTCGGTCATCCCTTCCTGTACCAGCACAATTTTCTTTAATCGGATATGTTTTGGCACAATAAGATCCGTACAGGTCACCACAAGATCATAAGAATGTGTAAAACCACCTATATCAAGCTTCAAATGATGAGCACGAAGATAATCAAGGGTTCGTTCCGACCGCTTGCGTCCCATAATGGTAAACTCAAGCAACCCGATATCACTGGCTGTTCCGAGAAGACCATCGCTGAAAAAAGGGGAAAAATACTGGTCATAATCCGTCAGCCACCCTGCAATCTGATGCATCTGGGTTGTCTGATTCATTGAGCCGCAAATAAATAAAATTTTTTTCTTC
>CAIYWF010000333.1 GCA_903929845.1 uncultured Chlorobiaceae bacterium
GTAGTGGCGGATTAAGCAGTTCTACGAGGTCTGATACATTCTCCGGTTTTTCCGGTTCTAATCCAATGATATACTTCCAGTCATATTGCTCAAATATTTCAGCAACTTCATTCGCCCGATCCAAATCCTTAACATGTACTATTGCCGGATTTTTTACTGTACCTAATTTTGCCATGGTTGATAATACGTCGCATCTGTGTTGTAGAAAATAGTTGTAAAATACATTTGCAGAAAAGAAAATCCTGCCCGTCTTTTCCCGTGTCTTGCCCTGAATTATTCATGAATTGAAGGAAACGGTTTTTTCATGCCGTTGACAGCCAAATGCCAAGCACAACGTATCATAAGACCGCCAAGTTCTTTCAACTACGGTTGTGATTGTCATTTACTCTCGAAATCCTCATACAAGTCGGCCTCTTGCTCAAATTTGTCAGACCAGAATTACAGCCCTTCTACGATATGAAGAGGCAAACCGGTACAAAGTGAAATCGTTTCAATGGCGACACCTGCATCCTTAAACTTTTTTGCATCTTCGAGCGCCTTTTGCTGAATACCTTCAGCCACACCCTCGGCTTTACCCTCGGCTTTGCCCTCATCAAAAGCAGTATCCACCACATTCTTCAGATCTCGATAAACCTTGAGACTCTCCTCATAAGCTTCGGCTTCCACACTCGAATACTTTGCAATCTCAGCCAGCTCAAAGACTTTTAGAAAAACCTTCTCCTGAAGATGAGCTGGTCGGTCAGTAAGTTCAGAAAGATGACGAAGAAGAAAACACCATTTGTCGAAGTCGGTGACAAGCTCATCAATCTTTTTCGTGAATTTGGGCAGTTCGAGATAAATAAAGGTGAGCTTGTCGTAAAACACTGCTCCCGTTGAACGGTCAACCAGTTTTATTTCGTGGTGAACAACATCGTTATCAGCTTTATCTTCATCAAAGACAAAATCAAGAATACCAACCATATAGACCGCCTTCAGGCAGAAATTCCATGCTCCGCTTTGCGCTTGCTGCTGAATGGGAAAGGTGGCATAAAATATCGAGCGATCTTTGAAATAATTCTGCTTCGCCCGCTGCATCTCGACAATAAATTTTTCGCCCTTCTCGTTTTCGCAGTACAGATCAAAAATTGCCCGACGATCATACTCACTCCGCCCAACCCGTTCATTGGGCAAAAATGAAAGATCTGCAACTATCCCCGCCTCGGGTGGCAGCAAGGTATTCAAAAACGCTATCAGCAAGTCTTTGTTTCCCTCAGAGCCGAAAAGCTTTTTGAAGCCAAAGTCGGTGAAAGGATTGATGTAACGATCTTTTAACAGCATACCTTAATCTCCTTTTGGGGAGTGCAAACCTGGAATGAGAGCGACATGGTTACTGATGCTACTTCCGTTGCTGAAATGTGCCGACTCACGCTTTATGCAGATCACCATACCATTCTGACAAGAAAATGTGAAAATTCCTGACTATAAACTCTCTGTCACTTTTCGGATGTAACAGAAAATTTACTCACTTCCTTCATCAGCAGTTTAGGCCCTGGATTTAATAAAATACGATTTGACTCGCTCTCTTTTTTCTTCAATGCCTCTACAATTCGACGCAGATCATTACCATACCGGGCTGCATGCTCTTTTCGATAACGACGCACCTCTTCAACAATTGGATCATTAATCATCAGACATTCCTCCCAACTCTTCAGGTGAACATAATTGTGGAGCCGCATACCCGGCAGATTCAATGAGCCGAGTAATAGCTGCCTTTGTTTCAGCATTGTTTATGTGCCTGAAATTCCAGGTCAACAGAAAATCAACACCTTGTGCAGCAGCTATACCAATATGCAATGCGTCTTCTTCGCTTCCTTTTGGCACTGCTTTTTCAGCTAAAAGCAAATCTGCTATTTTGATTGCCTCATCCGAGATCAACAAGCTCTGGATATCAGCCACTTTGTCAAGTCGTTGCTGTGCGGCTATTGGATCGCCTTTGCTGATCTCTTCTTCTACCAGAACAGAGATGCGAAGCTCAAATCTTTGTCGCTGGTTTTCCCACCAATCAAGCGTGACGGATTGCCTCCCTGCTATTATGACATCTCGATGTGGTCGCGATGTTAAATAACTGACGACTGACGATTCAACATATACGATTGGTTTCATCAAAACAATAGTCCTCTACCGATGTTATTCCTTTCATCAAAAAATATTTTTGACAGTAAAATTCTTATAATTATCTAACCCCATCTTTTGTCAGGGCACTCTGCTCATATAAGCATCAAGCATAATTTCTGTTACTGGAATCTGTCAGTTTTCCGATGACATATTTATGTAAAATCACTACTGTCCGGTTATAAGTCAAATAAATTCAACTGGTTACAGGTATAGGTGTCTTGAGCTGCGCAAACGGAATTCATAACTAATTGTTTTATATGGACTTTCTCGAAAACACTGACACTCAAGATTTGTAGAAA
>CAIYWF010000334.1 GCA_903929845.1 uncultured Chlorobiaceae bacterium
CTCAGGAAGATCGTTCTTACGGATAGCAACCCATGAGCCACGGTAGTCAGAAGAGTTGTACCACGATCCATCCTGATACATGTAGTAGCGGTTGTCATAATGGATGATATCATAAGGACTCCCGACGGATACGGCAAATCCCTGATCAGGTAAATCGATAAAACTCTGTTGTGAACTGATAACAATAGAGGTACCACCTCTTCTGGAGCTCATGCAAAACGCCTCAGGAGCACTGAGAGGTAGACTACCAAGAACAACTCCCATAAGTCCTGCCACAAGCCATCTGTTTTTTTTCATGATGATTCTCCTTTTAATTACTCTCTTGGTCAAGTACTGTTAAACTATAACTGGAAAAATACCCGTGTATACTGCCTTTTTCTTATAACGCTTTAAAAAACAATGCAATACAATAAAAATCATTAACTATACAAAAAGAAAAATACATTTATTAATCCAATGTCATATTTTTTGTATAAAAAAAGCACTTGTACTACACTGATAATATAGAATTATTTAATAGTTTTAAAAAATAAAGCTATTAAATCTCTATGGGTCATACTATATTTACATCTATAGATTGCAGTGCGTTGAGGATTATATGGCTTGAAAAGGCGGTTAACGTCCATATCGGCAACCTGTTTCGAATTCTCCATCGTTACGAAACAGCCTGACTATCGAACTGTACGTCTTCAAGCTTGTGTCAGTTGGCAGGGTGTGAGGTGTATCCGCAGAGCTACCTGAGTGCTGTGAATTCCACAAGTGTCTCGTTTGACAAATGACTAAAGTGCCCTATGCACAAAGCCCCGGTAGTTCCGGGGCTTTATCTTCCAAGCAAGCATCTTCTTTATTCAGCAACGAAGTGAGCGTTTCTGTTTTGAGCCCATGCTTCCTCAGTGCTGCCGCTGGCAAATGGTTTATTCTTCCCATTGCTGATAATTTTCAGGCGGGTTGGATCCACACCAAGATGAATGATATAATCCCGAGCACTGTTTGCACGCCGCTTACCGAGAGCAAGATTATACTCAATTGTGCCTCTCTCATCGCAATTGCCTTCAATGATAATACTTTTTGCACTATGTGCCTTTATCCAGTTGGCATTCGTTTCCAATTGTTCAGCATTATTGGTACTAAACTCTGATTTATTGAAATCATAAAAGACATCACCAAGGCCAGGTAACACAATCTGCTCCGGAAGGGGTCGTGATGCTGGAGACGCTCCCGGTGGAGGCGATGCGGCTGGAACAACGACGACATCTTTTTCACTGCAGCAGGCTCCAAGCAAGAGCATAGCTGGAATAAACAGATTTCTCAATAACGGTTTCATTTCCTCTCCCCAATATTTTTTCTGTGTTGATGAAAATCAAAAAGAAATAAATTTACCACAAGTGAAAGTAACCTTTATTTTATAAAGAAATAATTTGCTTAATGCTTTTCTTTATAAAATATACCGCAATGGAAATATTTTATCTTGAGACTATCTTGAAAAATGAACTTATTGTTTTATTTCTTTGTTTATTAAAGTTAATTGGTGTAATCAGTGATTACAGGGAACAGAATTTTTTGCAGTAAAAAGCTATTTTGTTCTAGTTACGCTGTATTGTTTGATTAGCTGATTTAACTTCAATAAATATAAACAGGAGTTTACTATGAAAAACGAAAAAAGTTTTACAAAGCTCAAAACTATTGTTAGTGGTTTAGCCCTGCTATGCTTGTGTGCCACACCTGATGCACAGGCAAGGGAGGGGTTTGGGATTGGAATTATTGTTGGTGAACCCACCGGGTTGAGTATGAAATATTGGCTGGATGATACCACCGCGATTGATGCTGCTGTGGCGTATTTGCGTTCAGATAATAATCCGTTGCAGTTTCATGCAGACTACCTGATGCACAGTGGGATGTCAACAAAGAATAGTAGTTCGTTACTGTCCTATTATGGTGTTGGCGCAAGAATCAGCGATGATGATAACGATACGCGTGTGGGCATTCGAGTCCCTTTTGGTGTCACCTATAATTTCTCTGATGTACCGGTAGATTTATTTGCTGAAATAGCTCCTGTGCTTGATGTTACCCCTAAAGTGGCTTTTGACTTGAACGCAGCGATCGGCATTCGCTATTTTTTCCATTAATTGTTCTCCTTTAATTACCGAGGTTCGGTGTTCAAATGAAGACACCGGATCTCTTTTTAGCTTCATGTCCCGCAGATATTCAATATTAATCTCCCATTTGAGGACATTTTAAAATATTCTTAGCGTATTTAAAGTCCGACAGGCGTGCTAGTACCATATTTAAAAGAAGAGTGAACCTTCTCTCGACTTTTTTCTCTAAATCATTCTAAAGTCTAATGTTACTGGCAATGCAGAAAAAAAAGGATGTAC
>CAIYWF010000335.1 GCA_903929845.1 uncultured Chlorobiaceae bacterium
AGGTTGCCGTGTCGAGAAGGATGTCGATTATGCAAGTTGATTCGGTCGCTGGCGGAAGAGTCTGGACCGGAAGCCGTGCGGTGAAGGCGGGCCTGGTTGATCGTACCGGCGGACTGTTTGACGCTCTTCATGCCGCACAGCTACTCGCCAAAATGAATATGACCAAAAAGCCAAAAATTTTGCTGTATCCGTTGCAGAAAAGCTGGTATAAATCTCTTTTGCAAGGAAATAATGCGACGAGTTTCTCCGAGAGGGTGGTGGTTGCCCTGAAAAAACAGTTGCTGCTTGAGATTGTTCCCCGGAGGCAATTTTCCTCAATGGCGACGTTCTATGAGATGCTGATGAACTCGGGTCAGCTTCATATCCTTGCGGTGATGCCTGCCGAGGTCATTATCAACTGACGTTTTATCTCTTCCCCGATGACCGGGGAAAAGATAAAATTTACGGGCAAGATCTCTTCAGACGCAGATGAGAATGGTGACTAAAATTTATAGGTTATAGAACTCTGCGCACGCAGGGCATTTCCCCTGTCACCGTTGAAATAGTCGGTTTTCCACTGTGCAAGCTGCAGGCCGAGGATCAGGTTCGGGGTTATTTTATTGACGAGAGTGCCGAAAATGGTCTGGTTTTTTGTCCGTGAATAATTTTTCCCGGTTGAATCAAATTGAGGCAGATCATTGTTGTTCGGATCGTCAATCCCGGCACCAAAGCTGAACGAGGTCTCGGGGTTGAAGGCAAACCTGAGAGAAGCCCATCCGCCATTGGAGCGGATCTCTTTAATTATAGATGGCGACGGGTTGACTCCCTGTCCGATGCCACCATAGTAGTCATCAAGGTTGGTACCGGTAAAGTATTCTCCTGCAAGGGTCATTTTTGGGCAGATGGGCATGGTAAGCTCAAGATTGCACGACCAGGAGTCAAGGGTTTTATGATTTCCTTGATTATCGTTATCCCACTCTTCTTGGCCATAATGGCCTGAGATTCCAATTGTTGCAGGCTGGGTTTTCACCAACAATGGAGCTGACCAGGCAATTCTTCCCTGGAGAGTCGGCATGGAGGCATCCTTGCCTGGATCAGTCGCTATAATCCCGCCAGTGTTGTTTTTCTCTCCGATAGTCCTTGATGCGGCGGCAGCTACTTCGATGTGTCCTTTTTCACCAGCCGGAATTCCCTTGGTGAAGCGTACCTGTGGATGGCGGGATCCGATATTGCCAGCATCCCACATAAGGGCAGGATCATCAACAAAGGGGATGAGCGAAGAGATGACATCCCAGGTTTGTCCGGCAATAATGCTGAAATCGGAAGCTGGCCAGTAAGCCTTGAGGTAGCCATGACGCAGACGGGGTGTCTGATTGTTTTCAGCCGAAATGGTGGTGAGGAAGTCGAATTCAATGTTGCCTGTAAGTTTCATGGTCTCGGTATCCGGGCCGCTGAGATTCAGTCCAAGCCTTGTGGCGCCTGCCGTCAGGTTCCACTCGGCGTCGTTATTTCCGGCTGTTTTTGGCTGAGCCCAGAGGGCGATATTACCCGGAGAGATCTGTCCGGTATCATACGATGCGTCGAATCGGGTAAAACCGTAAAACTGAATTTTTGTTCCTGAGCCGGTTGAGACCAGAGGTGCTGAAGGCGATTCGGCTTTTTTTGTCGCTTCCGCTTGTCCCGGATTGACGATGCTTTTGGTGTGAACCTGGGTTTTTAACTCAGCAAGTTCCTGCTCAAGACGGTTTATGCGTGTGTCAACCGTTTCTTCGGCAAAGCTGGGTACTGCGGTGCAGAGTGAGCCAGCAAGCAGCAAGGCGTAAGTGAATTTTCCTCTTTCGTTCATAACGAGTCTCCTTGAAGTGTTTTGGTTAAAGGAGGTAGCGGAATCTGAAATAAGGGGAAATATAGACAGACAGGACGAATCTTCCTCGTTTATTGACGATGAGGGGGGCTTGGGCGGCTTTATGAACCGTTTCGTTTCAGAAGCTCCAGAAATCACGGTCAAGATTGCGGTACTGAATGCCCTGGATGAGATGCTTCATTGCAATCTGTTCGGAACCATCCATGTCGGCAATGGTGCGGCTAACCTTGAGAATCCGGTCGTGCGCCCGAGCTGAAAGGTTCATGCGGTTCATGGCATCCATGAGCTTTTGCGAACTCTCACGATCAAGACGGCAGAAGCTCTTGATTTGCCGGGAGTTCATCTGGGCATTGGTATAAATTTTTGGTGATGTGATGGCGGCAAACCGATCCTGCTGGATGTTTCGGGCGGCTATAACCCTAAGGCGGATTGCCGCTGAGTTTTCGGCAGTTGATGAGGCAAACAGGTCGGAGTTGTCAACTTTGGGAACATCAATATGAATATCGATACGGTCAAGCAGCGGGCCTGAAATCTTTGAAAGATAACGCTGAATCTGCCGGGGCGGGGCGGTCAGGTTGCCGTCACGGTCTTTCAGAGCCCCGGCTGGACTTGGATTCATGGCGGCAATCAGCATGAAGCCAGCCGGATACTTTGTGGTAATCGAAATTCTTGAGACGGTCACCTCCCGCTCTTCAAGCGGCTGGCGGAGCACTTCGAGTGCATTTCGGCTGAATTCGGGTAGTTCATCGAGAAAGAGAATACCGTTATGGGCAAGGCTGACCTCTCCTGGTTTGGCTGTTGCGCCTCCGCCGATTAGCGCCACATTGCTTGTAGTATGGTGAGGGCTGCGGAACGGTCGCGACACCATGAGGGGCCGATCTTTTTCAAGCAGGCTTGCAACTGAGTAGATTTTTGTGGTTTCAAGGGACTCTTCAAAGCCGAGAGGGGGGAGAATGCCTGGCAACCCTTTTGCAAGCATCGTTTTTCCGCTTCCAGGGGGACCGATCATAATGACGTTATGCCCTCCCGCCGCCGCAATTTCAAGCGCTTTTTTTGCCGCTCCCTGTCCTTTGATATCGGCAAAATCAACAAGGTACTCCAGCTCTCCCTCGAACAACTCTGCAACATTAACCCGAACAGGGGCTTGCATACTGTTTCCTCCCATCAGTGCGACCGTCTCATTGAGGCTTTCAACGCCGAAAACCTCAATGCAGGAACTTGACGCTGAAACAGCGACAGCCGCCTCAGCCGCATTTGCCAACGGCACAATCAGCCGTTTTATCCGCTCTTTTCCTGCCATAATCGCTACAGGGAGCGCTCCGCTTATTCTTCTCAGTGAGCCGTCAAGAGCAAGTTCACCCATAATCAGGGTCTCTTCAAACCGGTTACTGATAAGGTCAAGCGATCCAAGCAGTCCGATGGCAATAGGGAGATCAAAAGCCGTTCCCTCCTTTTTTATGTCAGCAGGCGCAAGGTTGACCGTGATTTTTTTTGGTGGGATCGTAAACCCTGAATTTCTGATTGCCGTCAGTATCCTCTCCCGACTCTCCCTGATAGCATTGTCCGGCAAACCCACTACAGTAAAGGATGGTATTCCTGCAGTAACATTGATTTCGACAGTAACCTTCATGGCATCAATGCCGATTAGTGCTGCAGCGTTGAGTGTTGAGAGCATAACTGATAAACCGGATGATTTCGGTATTTATACGCAAGATAAATAAATATCAAGAATACGTAAATATTTCTTTACTCGCATCTCTTGTAATAAACCTCTCTCTTATCCATTGTATTTTCTATCCCCATAGTGCGCAAACCTCCCGAAATGGTGTTGACGGTGTTGCTCCAGTACTGTTTTTCGCTTCGCTTCAGTTGGATGTGCGGTCAGTACTGCTTCTATGGAAACCTCCGGAAGCAGGTTGCAAATCTACCTCCTGAAAACAGAGGAGAAGAAACATGAAATCGCGTTCCGCTTTTTCGAAATCGATAATAGTGCTGGCGGTGGTGATCATGAGATAAAACGATTCAGGTGAAAGTGATTGCATTTTTTTGCAGTATTTGAAAAAATCCCATGAGTTACAAAAGATGTTTTTTCTTGATTGTCAGCGGTTAAGCTGATTCTATTTTTTTTAAACAAAAAGCTTTTTTACGCTTTCTGTTTGTCGCCTTTACAATTTATGCTTATGTTACTCCATAATCTTTTGGGTTAAGCCACTAACACCTAAATTCATTACCTGACATGGACAACAAATCAAATGGTAAGCTGCTCGCGTTAGCAGCAGGCGGGGCTGTCTTAATGGGGTCATTGTTTTTCGGGTTGTCATTGTTAACCGGTTATAAACTTCCGGCCGACAACATCTCCATATTTTCAAGCCCGTTAGGTTCTTTTGCGGGGTGGATTTCACTGATTCTTTTTGCTTCGCTTACTATTATGGGACTTGGTAAAATGTCTGCCAGAATCAGTTCCAAGTGGTTTTTAAGTTTTCCTCTCAGTATTATTGCTATTATTGCCGTCATGTTTGCCTCTCTATGGTTCAGGCCTTCAGGCATATTGATGTCAACCACTGGTCGAACCACTTTGATGGATGGAAAATACATTCGTTCTGTCGATGAATTGAAAGCCTATCTCGAAAAGCCAGTTTTATCTGCAAATGTTCCACTTGCCCCCGCTGGTTTTGACTTTAATGCAGCCAAGGCACTTTGGACTGCCAAGTGCAATATCTGTCATACTCAGGGCTCGACGATGGATGCGTTTAGAACCAAGTACAAGAAGACAGGGAAAATCGATGTGATTGTCAATCGTATGCAGGCAACTCCGGGCTCTGGTATTACGGTCGCAGAAGCGAAGGATATCATGATCTATATGAACGAGAAGCTCTGATATCATTCCTTTTTTTCTATTTAACGTTAACAAAAAAGCCTCAGAGAAGCACTCCGAGGCTTTTTTGTTGCTTGTGTTCAACAGGTGGCGCTGTAGCTGACCGTGACGGTTTCGGTTATCCCCCCCCTTGCTTTCCATTCGGTTATGACCGTGAGTGATCTTGGCTGAAGGAGACCGACAAGGTCATCAAGAATCCTGTTGGTTATATTTTCGTAAAATATGCCTGCGTTGCGGAACTCAAGAAAATAGTATTTCAGCGATTTGAGCTCTATGCAGGATTTATCAGGTACATATCGAATGATAATGGTACCAAAATCCGGCAGACCGGTTATCGGGCAGACTGACGTAAACTCGGGATTGACGATTTCAATCGTGTAGTTTCTGTCAGGGTAGGTATTGTCGAAAAGTTCCAGAATCTCTTTTTTCATCGTGTGTCGGGGTTGAGTGGTTGTTGTATCGGTTTTTACTTGGTATATGTGCTCTTTTCGATGCAAAATAGAAATCCATTGCGATTTTTCGGTAAATTCGATTGACTTTTGTGATGTCATTTCTTTAAGTAACAAGTTGGTTATTATGCTGGTATCCCGGGAAGGGGAGAATTTGGAGCTTTCGCTGCTTTATAAAGCATTGGAGGCAGAGTATGATCTTACTGAAACGCACTATACTTTCGGAGGGCACTCGTTCAGTTTTTTGAGTGTGCTCGACAGTTATGCGCTTCTTGATCGAATATCCCCCGAAGAGTTCATCAAGGATGAGCAGATGCCTTATTGGGCAGAAATATGGCCGTCAGCGATAACCCTTTCCTCATTTATTGCCGATGAACTGACGCTTCAGGGGCAGTGCGTGATTGAGATAGGCGCTGGAGTTGGCATGGCTTCGATTGTCGCTGCATGGAAAGGTGCCAGTGTTCTGGCTACCGACTACTCTCTTGAAGCGCTTCGTTTTGCCCGGTATAATGGCTTGAAAAACAGGGTGCATCTTGCTTATGAACGGCTCGACTGGCGGCTTGTGCAGTGCAGTGAACAGTTTGACCTGTTGTTTGCGGCGGATGTGCTTTATGAACGAGTGAACCTGCTGCCAATCGTTACTGCGATCGATAAACTGCTTAAACCTGACGGTGTGGCATACATTGCTGATCCTCGGAGGAGACTTGCAGAGCAGTTTCTTGAATTGGCTGGGGAAAATAATTTTTCAATAACATCATTTCCGAAAAAATATATCGGAGGATCGAAGGACGTTGCGGTGAATATCTTTAAAATGACAAGACAATGAAGAACAACGAAGGGCAGCTCTTTCAACGCTGGCAGTATCATGCTGGTTCTGGAGCGCTTGTCTGGCAATTGATGTTTACTGAAACTGGCGATCTTATAGGACAAAAGCGTTTTACTTCTGAAAGGCAAGCACTCTTTTTTTGTATTGATACGGAGACTGGAAAGTTGTTTCTCAATGATTATCTCTTGATGGGCCATTTTCATCCGGATCCTGCAGGTGAAGGCTGGTTTACAGGGCTTGAAACAACCAGTAAAAATCTTGGTTACTGTTATGCCTGTCAGCCGCAAAGTCCTGAGCATAAAGGAATTTGGGCTGTTGATTTCAGGACGGGCAGGGTGGTATGGTCAAGGTCCGATATTGGTTTTGTTGCAAACTTTAATGAAAAGTTTCTTGTCTCTCAATCCTCTGTTTTTGGCGGATTTCCTGAGCGGCAGTTTTTGTTTATTGATTCTGTTACCGGTAATGACATTCCTTTGTCTGGTCTCGATAGTGCTCAAGTCAATGCTGTCAGGGCAGATGTGGTGCCGGAAGAGGTTCGGCAGAAGGTTATTCTTCCTGAGTTTGTAACAGAAGGAATGGTCCAGGAGCGTCAGGCATTGCAGCGAGTTGGTATTTCTGAATCCGTTAGCTGCGAATGTATTGTCAAGGGTATGCTGACAATTGTTGCTCTGCATGAACAGGTGGAGTTTTCCGGAACATGGCATTCTTGTCTTAACGTATGGCATAATAATCGCCTTGTGTATGTCGATTGTATGGCAAAAGGTGTTGATTCGCCAAACTTCAACAATTTCTTGATCCAGAGGGATAATTTATATTACATAAGAGAGAGAGAGGAATTGGTCTGTGTTGCACTTTCATGAAGGATTCATCACGACATCTGTTACCTGCTATTCTGGAAGGCTCTCTTCCTGTCAATGACTTTCTGGGCAATCTTCAGAGTCGCAAGAATTTGTCGTGGAATACTGTTATTGCATACAAAACCGATCTCGTTCAGTTTTTCTCCTTTATTATTCGGCATTTCGGGGTTGCCGATTTAAGCTGTTTTGATCCGGGGCAGGTAACAGCACTGGAGGTAAGGCTATTTATGGGCGATATGATCGAAAGAGGAGTTCAGCAGAGATCAATAGCCAGAAAGCTTGTATCGGTTAAAAGCTTTTATCGGTACATGCAGGAAACCGGATATATAAAAAGTTTTCTCTTTTCTTCTCTTCTTACTCCAAAATATCCTCAGCGTGTTCCCGGTTTTTTAACAGAGAAGCAGACTGAAAAGCTTTTTAACGAGGTGCTTCCCGCCAGTTCGGAAGAATTCTTTGTCCGTGAACGCGACCGTAGTATTCTGGAACTGTTGTATGGCAGCGGGCTTCGTGTTTCAGAACTGATCGGATTGACGATGGAATGTCTTGATCTTGAACGGGGATATGTGAAATTAACAGGAAAAGGCAGAAAGCAGCGAATTGTACCTGTAGGGCAGCCAGCAGTCGAGGCGCTTAAAAAATATTTTGAAGTCAGGAGAAACTTCTTTAGAATGAAAGAGGGCGGGGAACTGGCAGCGTTACGGTATGTTTTTGTAACAAAAAGGGGCAAAAAGCTTTATCCCATGCTTCTCCAAAGATTGACCTCCAAATATCTTGTATCAGTCACTGAGCTGAAAAAGAAAAATCCACATTTATTGCGTCATACATTTGCCACTCACCTTTTAAACAGTGGCGCAGATCTTGAAAGTGTCAGTGCAATGCTTGGGCATAGCAATCTCTCAACTACTGAAATATATACTCATGTTACCTTTGAGCGCTTAAAGGAGGTATACCGGAAAGCGCACCCCAACGCGTAAAGCATCTTCTGTGGGCTCTGGATATTATTTTCTCCGGGGTTATGTTTCTTACGTTCACCATATTTTAATGGAGGTTATTATGACAAAATCTGTCGTCAATGATGCGGTCAATGTAAAAGTTACTCTACGCCATTCAAATAATCATACCGATATAGAAGAGTATGCCCGTAACGCAGTGCTTATGCTTACCAGGGTTTTTCCGGGTATTATCAGTTGTCACGTCATTCTGGATCATCAGAAAAATGACTTTGAAAAAAACAAGCTTGCCGAAATAACAGTGCATGTGCCGCAAAATGTTTTTGTTGCCAAAGAAGCTGGCGCGGCATACGAGCCAGCCATCGATACCTGTGTCGAAGCTTTGAATAGGCAACTTTTGAGGTATAAGGAAAAAACGCAATAACAGCAAATCCAGAGAGTCTGCCTTGCGCAATGGAAGAGCCCGGAGATTTCTGAAGTTTTATGTACACCTCGATTGCTGAAACCATGAACCTCGAGCAAAAAGGATTAAAGAAGCGATC
>CAIYWF010000336.1 GCA_903929845.1 uncultured Chlorobiaceae bacterium
ATGCCGGCATTCCTTCCCCAGATTGGCTCAGAAAAAATCAGCAAGGTGGCTGCCTTTCTGGAAAGCCTGAGGAAAAAGTAATTCTCACCAACTCAGGAGCTTGCCATTTTGTGGAAACCATACCGAAGAGCTATCGAAATCCTGCAGGCCATCATGCTGACTGGCCTGCCGTTTCTCTCCATTAATAGCCAAAGTGCGCTACGCTTTGATATCCCAACCCTCAAACTTTATGTTTTCGGATCGGTAATCTGGATCCGGGAGCTCTATCTTATTCTTGGCGTTTCGCTCTTTTTCCTGCTCTTGATTGCATTCGTTACGGTCATTTTTGGAAGAGTCTGGTGCGGCTGGCTCTGCCCTCAGACGGTACTGCTCGACCTGAGCCAAAGCATTGCCAAGCTGTTTAGGAGGAAACATCAGAAAACTATTCAGACTCTTTTGCTGTTACCCCTCTCCGCTCTGGTGTCGATCACCATGATCTGGTACTTTGTGCCTCCTGCCGAGACGCTGCATGCCCTCTTTGTTTCAACAACCATAACGTCCTTTTTTGTGGTTCTCTGGGGAGCGGTCTCTCTGGAGCTGGCGTTTCTGGGAAGAGGATTCTGCACCTCGATCTGCCCCTACGCCATGCTGCAGAATGCTCTCTTCGACAAGGATACCCTGGTAATTGAGTATGATGTTTCAAGGGATGCAACCTGTATGAAGTGCGATGAGTGCGTCAAGGTCTGCCCTGTCGGCATTGATATCAAGCAAGGGTTAAGCTCTGCCTGCATTGCCTGTGCCGAATGTATCGACGCCTGCCGGGTACTCAGTGAAAAGAGAGGTATGCCACCCTTCCCGAACTACAAGGGTCGAATAGTCCGTCCAAAAACCTTCTGGCTTGGAGGTGCAACCGCTGCTGCGGGAGTCCTTCTTTTACTGCTGCTCTGGAGCCGTCCATCTGTTGACTTTCTGGTCACTCGCGACAACGCTCCCCTGCCCTCGGGCCTGAACCGCTACTCCTACACCATCTATAATAATGGCGGAAAGCCGCTTGCCCTTGAACTCTCTTCGCCCGACAACGTCACTCTTATCGGTGAACACTCGCTCCTCTTGCAGCCATTTTCTGTACTGCATGGACGTATATTGGTGAAATCAACCGGCAAGCTGGAGCAACTGCATCTCAACATCTCCGGGAGCGGCATTGCACTCAACCAGGAGAGCGTTTTTCTATGAAGCTTTTTTTCTACATCGTCTACCCTATTTTTTTCTTTGCCATGGGCTGCGGGATCTATGTGGCCTACACGAGCACCGACGGCCTTGTGGACAGCAACTATTACGAAAAAAGCACCCACTATTTCCAGACAAAGGAGAATAACATCCACCAGGGCCCCTGCACCATCACTGCAGGCCAGCGAACCGTGACGCTGAACATTGAGCCAAAACCGATACGCACCATGAAGGAGATCACCTTCAGCGTCACCGTGACCCCATGCGACAAGCTGCCTGAGACGTTGCTGCTCGATCTCTCAATGCCGGGGATGCAGATGGGCAAAAATCAGGTGACACTTGTCAAAAAGGGCGCCTGCCTCTATATGGGCAAGGGAATTATTGTCCGCTGCATGAGCGGTCGAACGCTCTGGCAGGTGACAATTCTCTCCGAGAAGCTTAAAAATCCCGCTTTTACCTTCAATGTCAGAGAGTGAGCAACCATCTCCTGGAATGTTGCGATGCGACCACTGCCTGCAGGAGACAAGCCGGGCATCGGCCATTATCGTTGAGAGCAACGGAGAATCCAAGGTTTTTTGCTGCCACGGCTGCCTCGGGGTCTACGAGCTTATCCACAGCAATTCGCTTGACGCCTTCTACAACCAGCGGTGCGACTGGCAGCCCGGCCCTCCGGCAACCGGGGTAAAACTCCAGGCTTCAGCCTTCAGCGACACCGTCACCATCAGCGGCAACGAGCATCGGATTGAGCTACTGCTCTCGGGCATCAGGTGCGCCTCCTGTGTCTGGCTCATCGAAAAGTTTCTGATGAAAATCGATGGCCTGCTCTCCGTCAGGGTGAACTATGCCACCCACAAGGCAACCATCACCTGGAGTGGCGAAGAGGTGAGCCTCGAGGCCATACTGGACGCCATCCGCTCCATCGGCTACCTGCCCCACCCCTGCCATGGCAACGGAAGTGCCGATATGTTTGCCCGGGAGAAACAGGAACTGCTGCTGCGCTTCGGCACCGCCGGTTTTTTCTCCATGCAGCTCATGCTCTTTACCACCGCACTCTATGCGGGCTTTTTTGAGGGAATTGAGGAGCGCTACCGACTGGCTTTCCAGTTTATTTCATGGGCGCTGGCCACTCCGGTGCTCTTCTACTCGGGCTATCCCTTTCTCCACAGCGCACTCCGCTCATTGCGAAGGCTGACGCTTAACATGGATGTGCTGGTGGCACTTGGCGCACTCTCGGCCTACGGCTACAGCATTGCCATAAT
>CAIYWF010000337.1 GCA_903929845.1 uncultured Chlorobiaceae bacterium
AACTGGGATGTCGTCAGGGAGCATATTGCCCATTTGATGGAGTCTCGGGGTATTGAAGGTGTTTATGCTGAAGAGATGGGAGTGTTGCCGGGCATGGAAGAGCTTTTTTCGCTTTCCTATATCAAGCGTTACAATGAACAGAATGAATACGATCTTCTTGTTGTTGACTGTGCGCCTACCGGCGAAACTCTTCGACTGCTTTCCCTGCCTGAAACATTCGGATGGTTTATCAAGATGATCCGCAATGTCGAGAAATTCATGGTCAAACCAGTAATCAGGCCTCTTGCCAAAAAAGTCAACAAGATCAATGATTTTGTCGCTCCTGTGGAGGTTTATGACAAGGTTGACAACCTCTTCTCTTCAACTGAAGGAATTATTGACCTGCTTGCCGACAGCTCCAAAACAACGATGCGTCTGGTCATGAATCCTGAAAAGATGGTTATCAAGGAGTCCATGCGCGCCCTGACCTATCTTAACCTTTATGGTATTACCGTTGACAGGATTACCATTAACCGTGTCATGCCCGATCAGAGCCCGGATCCTTATTTCCAGAAATGGCGAGCTATTCAGCAGAAGTATATTGAGCAGATCCAGGAAGCATTTGCTCCGATTCCAATTGCCGAAGTTCCGTTGTTTGATGATGAAGTTGTCGGGTTGGCCATGCTTCGCAGAGTAGGCCAGAAAGTATACGAAGAGAAGAATCCTCTTGATATATTTTTCAACGAAAATCCGATTGATATCAAAAAGGTTTCAGACGGACATTACAAGGTGCGCGTCAGGTTGCCGTTTATGGAGCACATGGGGCTTGAACCAAAAATTCTCAAGCTCGGAGATGACCTTACGATACGCATCGGTGATTACCAGAAGATTGTTGCCTTGCCGATTTTCCTTGCGGGCATGGAGTCCACCGGTGCATCCTATGAAGACAAGTGGCTCAGCATTGATTTTGCGAAGGCTAAATAATTTCTTGTTTGCGAAGCAATCAAAGTAGTAGAAATAAAAAAACCTGCTCATGAAGGCAGGTTTTTTTATTGATCATTTATAATGATTCAGAGCGATACAAGATTGGCAATGTCAACGCCATTAACATTTCTTATTTCGTCAAGCAGCTCTTTAGTCACATCGCCATCGACAACAATTGCTGTCATAGCGACTTTTTTCTCTTCATCCCTCGAAAGCGCCACATAAGCGACATTCAGGTTGTGCTGTAACAAAAGCTGAGTGACATTGGCAATAACACCCGGTTTATCGATGTTATTGTAGATGATGATGTTTCCTTCAGGTTTGAATTCCACGAGAAACTGGTCTATCATTACAATCCTGACCTCTTTGTCGCCAAAGACAGTTCCGCCAATCATGCGTTTTGTAGTGTCGCTTTCAAGCTCTATGCGGATCAGGTTGGTATAGTCGAGGTTTTCCTTTTCAAATTTCTGGTTCAGTGTGATGCCGCACTCCTTTGCCATCGTGAATGCGTTGATATAGTTGGTATCTTTTGACTGCAGGATATCAAGAAATCCCTTGAGAACTGCCGCCGTGATGACTTCATTGAATTTATGAAGGAATTCTCCGGAGGTCCTGACGGTCATATTGTAGGCATTAACCGGGGCCATCTGCGCCAGTGTGGCGCCGAGTTTTTCGGCAAGGTTCAGATATGATCGTACGCCTGGTGCCTGAGCCAGTTCGACAGCCGAGGCATTGACGGCGCCCTCAAGTTTTCCTGTCTTTTTCCATGCAACAATCTGTTCTGCAATCTGAACGGCAACCTTTTCTTGAGCTTCATTTGTGGACGCGGCAATATGCGGAGTAGCAATAACCTGTTCAAGTTTCAGAAGCGGATTGTCGGGGTTGACCGGCTCCATCTCAAAAACATCAAGCGCCACAGCGGCAACTTTGCCCGATGTTATAGCTTCAGCAAGGTCAGTTTCGTTAATAATTCCGCCCCTCGCGCAATTGACAATGATAACACCCTGTTTCATCAGGTCAAGAGTATCTTTTGCAATGAGATTACGGGTCGATTCGTTCAGTGATGAGTGGAGGGTAATAAAATCAGCTTGAATAAAATTTTCATGCAGAGGAAGAAGCTCAATGTTGAGCTGTGCTGCGTATTCGTCGGGAATCATCGGGTCATAGGCGATTGTTTTCATCCCGAATGCCTGCATTCTTGATGCTACCTCACGTCCAATTTTTCCAAGGCCGATGATTGAGAGCGTTTTTCCTTCAAGCTCTACGCCTGTAAATTTTTTCTTGTTCCAATTGCCTTGTTTCAGGTCGGCGGTTGCCTGCGGAATTCGTCGTGCGGCGGAAAGCATCATGGCGCAGGCATGTTCCGCTGCTGAAACCGTATTACCTCCTGGCGTGTTCATCACAATAATACCGTGGCGAGTAGCAGATTCAAGGTCGACGTTGTCGACACCGGCTCCTGCTCTTCCGATAAGCTCCAGCTTCGTGCCGCACTCAAGAATTTCTGCGGTAACCTTGGTTGCACTTCGGACGATCAGCGTGTCAAAGTCGCCAATGATCTCTTTGAGTTCCTCCTTGCTGATTTTCGGCTTTTCGGTAACTTCAAAACCGCTTTGTGCGAGGATTTGACCGCATTGAAGATCAACACCGTCAGTGATCAGTACTTTCATGTTAACTTACTTGATTATTGATTGCCCGGACTTTTATAAACCAATGTGAATATAAAGAAATTTTGTTGCACCATATCTTTTGAACTTCTGAATCGTCGTTCAGGAATTTATAAGAGCGGTTACTCATTATATTACGCGTTAGTTTTTTATCTTGCCTCCTTTAAAATTATAGCTTTTTCAGGGTAAAGTATCCGAAACACTGTTTTCGAGAAAATCAGTCAAGAGAAGTGAAAATTCAAGACCTCGAAGCTTTGCTGCGAGGAAGCTTTATTTATAGTTATTAGTTAGTTGTAAAACGGATGGAACAGTTACATGATTTAAGAGTTTCACGAATTATTCGTCTTCCCTCACCAAGGGTGCTCAAGGAGATGCTGCCAGTAAGTGATGAGGTAGCCAGTACGGTTACTGCTGGACGCCGTGAAGTTGAGCGTATATTGACTGGCAAGGATTCAAGACTGCTGGTTATTGTTGGGCCCTGCTCGATACACGATGTCGATGCAGCCCGTGAGTATGCCGAAAAACTTGCGTCATTGCGCGTTCAGCTCCAGTCTGACCTCTGTATTATGATGCGGGTCTACTTTGAAAAACCGCGCACAACTGTCGGATGGAAGGGTTTTATCAATGATCCTCATCTTGATGATACGTACGACATTGAGCATGGTCTCTTCCATGCACGAAAGCTTCTGCTTGAAATAAATGAGATGGGGTTGCCGGCAGCGACTGAATTTCTTGACCCTATATCTCCCCAATATGTAGCCGATGTCGTGAGCTGGGCAGCAATTGGAGCAAGGACTATTGAGTCGCAGACCCATCGGCAGATGGCAAGCGGCCTTTCAATGCCAGTTGGGTTCAAGAACTCTACCGATGGTCGTCTCAATGTGGCTGTCGATGCTATCCGTTCGGCAATGCATCCACACAGCTTTCTCGGTATTGATCAGGATGGGCTCAGCAGTGTTATTACAACAAAAG
The DNA here is from genome assembly GCA_903929845.1 of uncultured Chlorobiaceae bacterium. GTDB lineage: Bacteria > Bacteroidota > Chlorobiia > Chlorobiales > Chlorobiaceae > Chlorobium. The sequence goes on from CAIYWF010000337.1 coordinate 3,600, forward strand.
GCAATCCGTTCGGACATCTCGTGCTGCGTGGCGGCGAAAAGCCGAATTATGATGCTGAAAGTATTGCACATGCTGAATCATGGATTGGAAAGGCGGGACTGGAACAGTCGCTTCTGGTCGACTGTAGTCATGCTAATTCAGGAAAAAAACACGAGCGCCAGTTGACGGTCTGGGAAAATATTTTGAAACAGAAAATTGAGGGCAATAAAAGCATTGTTGGCGTCATGATAGAAAGCAATCTCTTTTGCGGCAATCAGCCTTTTCCCGAGGATCCCGAGAAGCTCAGGTACGGGGTTTCGATAACCGATGAGTGTCTGTCATGGGATGAGACCGAACGCATACTGCGTGAAGGAGCAGAAGTCCTGCATAAGCTGTCGTGATCTAATATTTATCTCTAACATTGTAAGGTGCTTGTTTGATTAATAATATTTTGACTGAAGGAGGGAAAGTATGGCTATAGAGATTCGGCAAGTCCGGAATAAAAAAGAAAAGAAGCAGTTTATCACCTTTGCATGGCAGATCTAACTCAAGGATCCGGAACTTGACAGGAACTGGGTGCCGCCGGTTATTGACGATTATATGAAAACACTTGATACGGCAGTGTTTCCCTTGTACGACCATGCCGACCTTGCTCTGTTTACGGCATGGAAAGATGGCGTTATGGCCGGGACTATTGCCGCAATAGAAAATCGCAGGCACAATGACTTTCATGCTGACAAGGTTGGGTTCTGGGGATTTTTTGAATGTGTTAACGATCAGAGCGTTGCCAATGCTCTGTTTGATGCCGCCGGAGAATGGCTCAAAAAGAAGGGCCTGAATGCCATGCGCGGCCCGATCAGTCCCTCCATGAACGATCAGTGCGGTATGCTCACCAAAGGATATGACAGCCCGCCGGTTTTTCTCATGCTTTATAACCCGCCATATTATAATGACCTTGTCCTGAACTACGGTCATCATATCGCCCAGGAACTGCTTGCTTGGTACATTGACCAGAAAGTCATCGATATTGAACGCTTGCGCAGAATCTCGGAGCATGTCAAGAAAAGGGAGGGATTGACGGTACGGATTATGAACATGAAGGATTTTGACCGGGAAATTGATCGTATACGGGAGATCTACAACAAGGCATGGGAAAAAAATTGGGGTTTTGTTCCCATGACCAACAAGGAGTTTGATTTTCTTGCAAAAAGCCTCAAGCCTCTTGCAAATCCACATTATATCTACTTTGTCGAAGATCGCAACAAGCGCACGGTAGGTTTTTCACTCTCACTTCCCGATGTCAACCAGGCATTGAAACATGTGAATGGCAATCCGTTCTCGCCCGTTGGACTGTTGAAATATCTCTGGTACAGCCGAAAAATTTCAATGGTACGAACCATAACCATGGGAGTCCTGCCCGAATACCGCAACAAGGGTGTCGACAGTATTCTCAATACGGAAATTGCTGATTATGGAGGCAAGCACGGGGTTTTTGCCGCTGAAATGAGCTGGGTGCTTAAAGCAAATGAAGCAATGAGCAAACTGGCAAAAGTTATCGGAGGAACGCCTTACAAGGAGTATGTAATTTACGAAGCGAATCTGTAGCTGGTATTGAGGAAATAAAAAGGAGGCGGTTTCCGGCCTCCTTTTTTATGGATAAAGATATCCTGTTCAGAACGATGCCATAAAGACAAGGTTTGATTTTTCAGTGTCAGGATTGTAGATGTAGGATGCGGTATAGCGATCTTTTGAAACCGATATGCCGGTGTTTACGAGGGCGATATTGTTGTTTTTTCCGACTAAATACTGGTCACCGTAGTAATCCTCATCACCAATTCCAACAACACCTTTTGCCGTGTAGCCATCTTTTTCATAGAACTTGTAGCCTGCTTCAAAGTACTTTGCATGTTCAGTGCCGTTTGTTCCGTCTATGGCATTACCTTTGTTACCCGCGATATTAATTGCGGCAAACAGACTAAGGTTATCTTTTGCATAAACAATGTTTGCCTCAATAACGTTGAAGCTATCTTTGCTGAAATCAAATGTTCTCGGGCTTGGATCAAGGGTAGTGTCTGGTACATAATAATCAATTAAGGTCAAACTGAAGGGACCAACCGGTACTGTTGCATAAAGGTCGACTTCCTGATAACGATATTTTTTATTAGGATTAGTTAAACTTATGGTGTTGTCGCTCAATGCATAGGAACCCCATGCCCCAACAATAACTCCGCAACCGGGAAAAGTGTAGGAAAACGCAGGCTGAATGGCCGGTGAATCGCCTAATTCTCCTCCTCTCCATACATAGCTGCTGACAACGTCTGCGCCAACCTTAAATCCTTCAGCCTGCGCGGTTCCGCTCAATCCTGCAAAAAGAGCTACAGCGAGGCTTAAAAGTTTTGCTGTTTTTTTCATTGTTTTTATACTGTTTTTTGTTTTGTACGAGCTTTAAAAAAACGATTTCAATATAATTAGTTAAAAACATTATCCAACAAACTAAAATAGCTAATTGTTTTTTAGTATTGTCATTAATAAATTAATTGATTTAATCTATTAGCCTTAAGTAATGCTGATTTATCGTTTCATTGCAATTTGAAGGCCAACTCATAAAACCATGACAAAATGAGATCTGTCTCATGAAACAAGCTGATATTGTGTTGCCTGGCTTGTATTCAGAATACGAATCATTGCGCAGGTTCATTTCATCATTTGCACGAAGTGAGGGGTACAGCGCGATGTTTATTGAAGGGCTACAGTTGACTCTCAAAGAGGCTTTTGTCAATGCCATCAGGCATGGAAACAAGGAAAAGAGTGATCTGACGGTATCCATTCGGTTAATTGCAGAAGAAAGCTCCCTTTTGGCCTCTGTCAAAGATTGCGGAAAAGGATTTAATCCCGATGAATTGCCCAATCCCGTCAATCACCAGAATCTTTTCAAATTATCCGGAAGGGGGATTTATATTATCCAGAGTATTGCCGAAATAATTGGTCTTGAGAGTGATCAGGATGGTTGTACTCTTACGTTGCGTTATATTTCCTATTGACTTATTCAGGCGTTTTACTCATGTTCAGCTTAACACTCTAAAGAGGTAACATATCATGGACTTGTCACAAAGCGCACAATGGCGCGAACTTCAGGCACACAAACTTGCGATCGAGACGCTGCAGATGAGGGAGATGTTTCTCGAAGATAGTGCACGGTTTGAACGGTTCTCAATCCAATGGGAAGGGCTAACGCTCGATTATTCAAAAAACAGGATTACCCCCCGAACTATGGAGTTACTGCTCGACCTGGCGCGCAATGCCGGGCTCGAAAATAAGCGTGACAAGATGTTTGCCGGTGAGCCAATAAATTATACAGAACATCGCGCCGTTTTGCATACCGCCCTTCGCAGGCCTCCGGGCTATTCACTTGAGATTGACGGTCTTGATCTTTCAACCGAAATCGCCGACGTGCTTGTGCAAATGAAAGATTGTTGCGACCGGGTGATTTCAGGAACATGGACAGGATATACCGGAAAACGGATGACCGATGTGGTCAATATCGGTATCGGTGGCTCCGATCTCGGGCCCTGTATGGTGACCGAAGCGCTCCGTCCTTTTGCTCACGGCCAGCTTCAGGTTCATTTTGTCTCCAATATTGATGGCACTCATATCAGCGAAACCCTGAAAAAGCTCAATCCCGAAACCACACTCTTCATTATTGCCTCCAAAACCTTTACCACCCAGGAGACACTCACCAATGCGATGACCGCCCGTGAGTGGTTTTTAACTTATGCCAAAAACGAATCGCATATTGCAAAACATTTTGTGGCCGTTTCAACCAACCGCACAAAAGTTGTTGAGTTTGGCATTGATGAATCCAACATGTTCAGGTTCTGGGACTGGGTCGGGGGACGTTATTCTCTCTGGTCTTCCATCGGTCTCTCCATAGCGCTCTTTCTTGGTTTTGACCATTTTCAGGAGCTGCTCAATGGCGCCTGTGCGATGGACGAGCATTTTCGTAACGAGCCGCTTGAACGGAACATTCCTGTTTTGCTGGCGTTGCTTGGTATCTGGTACAACAATTTTTTTGCTTTTTCATCACACGCGGTTATTCCGTACGACCAGTATCTGCATCGGTTTCCTGCTTATCTTCAGCAGCTTGACATGGAGAGCAATGGCAAACGGGTCAATGGTGTGGGAAACACGGTGGACTATGCAACCGGCCCCGTGATCTGGGGCGAACCGGGCACCAACTCCCAGCACGCATTTTTTCAGCTTCTGCATCAGGGTACTGAAGTAATCCCTGCCGACTTTATCGTTCCGCTTAAAACACAAAATCCTGTGGGTGAGCATCATGATATACTGCTTGCCAACTGCTTTGCCCAGACCGAAGCGCTCATGAAAGGCAAAAACGAGCAGGAGGTTCGCCAGGAACTTGAAGCTGCCGGTTGCGATGATTCAGAACTGAACATGTTGCTGCCACACAAGGTTTTTCCGGGCAATCGTCCTACTAATACTATTCTTGTTGATGAAATCAACCCATTTATTCTCGGAAGCCTTATTGCTATCTATGAGCATAAGGTTTTCGTGCAGGGCATTATCTGGGAGATCAACTCCTTTGACCAGTGGGGCGTTGAACTTGGCAAACAGCTTGCAAAAGCTATTTTTCCTGAAATCCAGGGAAGTGAAATAGTAACTGCTCACGACAGTTCAACCAACACTCTTATTAATGCCTACAGAGCATTTCGCGCAAAAGGGACCGCGTCGGAAAAGGTGCAGTTATCGTTCTTTGATTGATATCTGGTTATGGTTAATTTTTGTGCAATCATGGGCACGTCCCTGTTCCTTTTTCTCGTCACCGGAATTTTCGATAGTCGATATCGAATTTTTTGATACGGAGGCCCATGATTCTGTCCGAAAGGCCAAGTTGTACTGCGGCACGCGACATATTGCCTTTGGTGCGTTTGAGCGCTTCCATGATCATCTCCTTTTCAATGGCGTCAAGTTTCTGCAGCAGAGAACCGGTATAGGGTGTGCCGCTCGATTCGGCTGTCTGGAGCGTCGGGGGTAGGTGATAGCCGTGGATAACATTATCTTCGCTCAGAATGACCGCCCGTTCCATACAGTTCTGAAGTTCGCGGACATTGCCAGGCCAGTGATAGCGCATGAGCATGTCGATAGCGGTTGTCGAGATGCGCCGAATTCCTTTATGGTTCGCCGCATTGTATTTTTCCACAAAATAATCGGCAAGCAGAAGAATATCTGTTTTGCGTTCACGAAGCGGCGGAACGGTTATAGGAAAAATATTGAGCCGGTAATAAAGATCTTCCCTGAAAAGTCCGCTTTGTATCAACTCCTCAAGATTGCGGTTTGTTGCGGCAATGACCCGAACATCAACCTTTATTGTTTTTGATCCTCCGACCCGTTCAAACTCCTTTTCCTGAATAATTCTGAGCAGTTTTGCCTGCACCGACAGGCTCAGTTCACCGACTTCATCAAGAAAGATGGTGCCGTTATGGGCAAGCTCAAATCGGCCCTGACGGGTAGCCAAAGCTCCGGTAAATGCTCCTTTTTCATGTCCGAAAAGCTCACTTTCAACGATACTTTCAGGCAATGCTGCGCAGTTGAACTTGATGAACGCCTTGTCTGCCCTGCGGCTTTTAAAATGGATAGCGCTTGCCACCAACTCCTTGCCAACACCGCTTTCCCCCAGTATCAGTGTTGTTGCGTTAGTGTTTGCAATCTTGTCAATCATTTTATAAAGGGAGATCATCGGTTTCGTATTGCCGATAATATTTGCCGGGCGTTCTGCTGCGGAAATGGTTTCATCGTCGTGCTCTTCTGCCTCGCGCTTTTGTAGTGAAGAAGACTTTCCAGTGACTATTGTCTCGTGAGGCGTTTTTGTGTTCTCCTCATGAGCAAGCTGCTTGAGGCGCACGGCCTGAGAAATCATGGAGGCGATAATAGAGAGTTGGTCAACATAATACTGTAACATGTCGATGCTTTCCGCTTCTGCTTTTGTCTTTTTTGTGCGCTCATCCGCCGCTGCTGGCTCAAGCTGGCGGTCAGCGCTCAGTGTGCCGATAATTTCCGTGCCAGCCTTGATTGGTATGCAGATAAAACAAAGATTCTCTTTTTTCGCTTTGCTCCGTGACCGGGTTCGGTCAAGAAAGAGCGGTTCGTCGATAATAGAGGGGACAATAACCGCTTTGCCGGTTTTAACCACATGACCTATCACTCCTTCCCCGATCTGATAACGACCTCTCTCTTTCTCTTTCTCAGTCAGTCCAAATGATTCGTTGATAACAATTTCGCCGGTATCACGGTTAAGAATGGTGATCATCCCCCTGAGCATGTTCATATTTTCAGACATGATGAAAAGAACAAGCCTTAAAACCTTATTAATATCATCTTCATTGGTGATTGTTCTGCTGACTTCAGCAAGCAGACTGATACTGTTATGGTCCTGATCCTGTGTTATGAGCATGATGCTTACGATATAATTGTCTTAGTGTTTAACCAGGAGTGTACTGTAAATGCTGTCAAGTTCTTCCGGCTGCAGTGCCCTTTTCTTTTCAGTTGCAATTGTGCGGACAATCGCCAAAAGATGATTCGCTTCATTTCTTGTTATCATGATTCCTCTGCCGGAATAAAAATGCTGTAATGAGGCACTTCCCGAATGTTTTCCGATCACCAGCTCATGCTTGTCACGACCAACCTGATCCGGAAGAAACGGCTGATAAGAGAGCGGATGCTTCAGCAGCGCTGCACAGTGAATACCCGATTCATGCTGAAAAGCCGATTTGCCGACAACCGGTTTCTGAGCTTCAATGACTCTTCCTGCTGCTTTGCTTACTGTATTGCAGAGGTGCGATAACTGCCTGGTATCGATGCTGCTCTTGTATTTCCCGGACAGCTTCAAAGCTATGGCAAGCTCTTCCAGCGCAGCATTTCCGGCGCGCTCACCAAGTCCGGTTACCGAAACACTGACCGCCTGACATCCAGCCTCCAGAGCGGTAAACGCATTGGCTGTTGCCATCCCCAGATCATTATGGGCATGAAATTCAAGAGCCGCAGGAGTTGCTGATTTCAGCCAGCCCACAAGGCTCATAACCGATGGGGGAGTTGCAATTCCCACGGTATCGGCAATTCGTATTCTGTCAGCGCCGCATTCCGTCGCATCAAGCACAAAACTTTTCAGCAGTTCGGGCTCTGCACGTGTTGCATCCTGCGCTCCGACACTGACAATGTTGAAATATTTTTTCGCCCTTGGAACCAGCTCCTGCAACTGTTGCTGTACCCACGCATAATCTTTCTGCATCAGTTGCAGGTACAAGTCGGAGACTGGAAAACTGATATGAACCGCTTCGGTACCGCAGATA
>CAIYWF010000338.1 GCA_903929845.1 uncultured Chlorobiaceae bacterium
CCATCAAATTATTGCATTGCATGCTCAAAAATGATCTTTTTCTCCGGGCATTAAAGCGTCAGCCCTGTTCCCGGACGCCAATCTGGGTGATGCGCCAAGCCGGTCGTTATTTGCCGGAATACCGTGCCGTGAGAGAAAAAACCGATTTTTTAACCCTCTGTAAAACTCCGGAACTGGCAACCGAGGTAACCATTCAGCCCGTAGAACTGATGGGCGTGGATGCGGCAATTATTTTTTCCGATATTCTTGTGGTCAATGAAGCCATGGGAATGAATGTCGAGATCATCGAGTCCAAAGGGATCAAGCTCACGCCGCCGATCCGCTCCCAGGCAGATATCGACAAGCTGATTGTGCCCGACATCGATGAAAAGCTCGGCTATGTGATGGATGCCCTCCGTATGACCAAAAAAGAGCTTGACAACCGTGTTCCCCTTATCGGATTTACCGGCGCAGCCTGGACACTTTTCACGTATGCTGTTGAAGGCGGCGGGTCGAAAAACTACGCTTATGCCAAGAAAATGATGTACCGTGAGCCAAAGATGGCCCACGAGCTGCTCGGGAAGATTTCCAGCGTCATTACCGCTTATGTCCTGAAACAGATCGAAGCTGGCGCCGATGCCATCCAGATTTTTGACTCATGGGCAAGTGCACTTTCCGAAGATGATTACCGGGAATATGCACTTCCCTACATCAAGGATACCGTGCAGGCGATCAAGGCAAAATATCCTGACACTCCGGTGATTGTTTTCTCAAAGGATTGCAACACTATTCTTTCCGATATCGCCGACACCGGTTGTGATGCCATGGGCCTCGGCTGGGGCATCGATATTGGCAAGGCACGCGCCGAACTCGGTGACCGCGTTGCCCTGCAGGGGAACCTCGATCCAACAGTGCTGTATGGCACACCTGCATTAATCAAGGCAGAAGCTTCCAGGATTCTTCGCTCTTTCGGCCAGCACACCGAACATTCAGGCCACGTTTTCAACCTTGGCCACGGTATCCTGCCCGATATGGATCCCGAAAATTTGAAGCTGCTCGTCGAATTCGTCAAAGAAGAGAGCGCCCAGTACCACTAGGTATTATTTCGCTTCATCGCTCTTGAACTCCGCCTGATGTTATGCATGAGGCGGAGTTTTTTATATTGCTTATTAGCAAGAGAATCGGTGCTTCGATATAAAGCCTAATTAACATCATGCCAGTGAAGATGCAGGAAAGTGAATGGCAGACACGGAAGACAAGGATTGACAGGCAGCTTACGGCACTTAATCCGGCATGGGAAATTATCCACTATAGTACAGGGCTGATCACTTCTGCATTGTCGTGTCACGCTGTTGAGGAGTATCCAACGGCCAATGGCCCGGTAGATTATGCTCTCTTCGTCAATGGTAAGTTGCTTGGCATTCTTGAAGCGAAAAGAGTGGGCGTTGATCCCCGGAATGTTCTTGAGCAGGCGAAGCGCTATGCTGCGGGGTGCGAACAGACCATCGGTCAATGGGGCGCACTGAAGGTTCCGTTTCTTTTCGCCTCGAACGGCACAAAGATCTGGTTTGCTGATATAAGGGAACGGGGCTACTACTCAAGGGAGTTGCTTGATTTTCATACCAGTGATGCGTTGCGGGAGAAATTTGAGCAGGACAATCCCCATTGGAAGAACTGGTTCAGGAGTACTCCCAATGAGATAGAGCGCCTCCGCCCCTATCAGAAAGAAGCGATTGCTGCCGTTGAGCAAAGTCTGATAGCGAAAAAACGGCTGATGATGCTTGCTATGGCCACGGGAACTGGTAAAACCTTTACCGCAGTTGCAATGGTCTATCGGATGATCAAATCTGGCTTTGCCCGCAGGATTCTCTTTCTTGTGGACCGTCGTGCCCTGGCAGCCCAGGCATCACAGGCATTTTCATCATTTGTCACTCCGAGCAACCTCAAATTCAACCAGGAGTACGAAATCTTCAGCCAAAAGTTCCGGCAGGGAGATCTGGAAGATGGCGAGCAGTACGATATTGGCGTCATGCCCGGCGACTACCTCACAGCCCCGAATGCCGCCCATACTTTTGTCTATGTTGCGACTATCCAGCGTATGGCTATCAATCTCTTTGGCCGCGAAAGCTCTTTTGCAGAGAGCGCCAGTGACCCAGAAAGTGACGATGAAGCTGACAAAATTCGTCTTCCGATTCACGCTTTTGATGTCATCATCGCTGACGAATGCCATCGCGGTTACACTTCAACCGACACGACACTCTGGCGTAAAGTGCTCAACCATTTTGACGCGGTAAAAATAGGGCTGACGGCAACACCCGCATCTCATACCGTAGCCTATTTTGGAGCTCCGATCTATCGCTATATGGTAGAACAGGCTGTGCTGGAAGGATATCTTGTTGATTATCAGGCTGTAAAAATCAAGTCCGATGTCCGTATCAACGGAATCTTTCTGAAGGAAGGTGAAATAGTCGATTTAATAAATCCTCAGACTGGAGATAAACAGACAGATTCTCTTGATGATGAACGCGAGTTCAGCTCTCTGGATATTGAACGCAAAATAACCTCGCCCGACAGCAACCGCAAAATCATGGAAGAGATTGCCCGTTATGCTCTTGAAC
>CAIYWF010000339.1 GCA_903929845.1 uncultured Chlorobiaceae bacterium
ATCTGGACAGCAATATCAGCTTATGTGCTTATAACTTTGGTTAAAAAGCGCATGAATTTGGATATAAGTCTCTACACATTTCTACAAATCTTGAGTGTCAGTGTTTTCGAGAAAGTCCATATAAAACAACTAGTTATGAATTCCGTTTGCGCAGCTCAAGACACCTATACCTGTAACCAGTTGAATTTATTTGACTTATAACCGGACAGTAGTGAGTCAGTATATGTATAAAACCAAAATAAGTTAATAAGAATTATGAGAAAAAGAAAAATTTGAAATGATTTATGCGTATGAATCTATTATAATAATGATACTTGCCGCCTCGGGCTGCGAGGAACTCAACCTTGAGGAAATAACCGATCCTCTCAGCTCAATTATTTTCGCTGATACCACCTCTCAATCACCCCCACCACCACCATCAACATCGCCACAACAAAAGCACCAAGCGATATCCAACGCCCTCTCTCAAACCCGCTTCGATCATAATAAAACCTGACCTCCCTGCCGCCTGCTGGAACCACAACCCCGCGCAACAGTCCGTTTACCTTGATCATAGCGGCTGAACGACCATCAATCTTCACCTTCCAGCGCAGTGGATAATACAGCTCACTCACCACGAGAAATGCCTCTCCGGGCGCAGCAACCTTCACAACCATTGATTCCGCTTTTGCATCAAGCGATGTCACTGTTGCCGCAGTAAACGTGCTGGCTCCTCTCCAAAGTGAGCCATCTGCATACGCCACACCGGCAGGGGCCTCATCATCAAGAATACGGGCAAACAGCTCGTAGTTGTTTATAACAGTGATGACCCGACTGGCGAACCATGCTCTTGGTGCGGTCTGCTGTAGCCGGTACACATAAGCCGTGACGGGGCCGCTGGCGAGTTGCAGGGTGCCGGTTTTGACCAGTTCGAGTGATGGATGACCGAGTGGTACAGGGCTGACAATGTAGCCCACGTTGAGCATTCGGAGCACGTTGATTCTGGAGAGATTCTCTGTTTTGGCGAGGAACTCCTCGTAGAGCTTGAGTTTAGCGGGATGATAACCGCCAACTGACTCGATGCCAAACAAGGCAAACTTGTTCTCTGCAAAAAGCGGCCCGGCGGGGTAGATTCTGAAGGGCCCTCGCTGTGCCGCAAGGTAGCGGGTAATGTCGTCGGGCTGAAATGCGGCCTCGACAATGCGACTGTCGGCAAAGAGTGGTGGGCGCAGAGAGTTCGCTGACGGGTAGATAATCTGTATGTCCATCCAGAGCAGATCGCCAAGCGCAAGGAGAAAGAGCAAGAGACCGGTCAGTTTGTGGGAGAGCTTCCCCTTGATGCTGAGCCAGAGCACTCCTGCAAACAGAGAGGCAAACGTCAGGATACTCCAGAGGCTCCCTGTCAAATTCTCCCAGCGCACCTTGTTGACCATAAAGGCAAGGTCAAAACTGCCAACCTGTGGCTCGGGATAGAGTGTGCGGAAAAAGTTCTCAATGGGCTGTTCAATGGCAAGAAAGAGCAGCAGAATTGACGCGAAAAGAAGCGCACCAAGCCGGATTGGTTTCAGCAATCGTTTGGGCTGGCGCTGAAGGAGGTCGTTCACTCCAATTGCGGCAAGAAAGGAGATGATCAGGAAGAGCATGATGAGCGCCATGGAGGGCACGCGGAATCGGCTGAAAAGCGGGGCGAAATGGTAGAAAAGATCGAAGATTGGGCTGAAAAACCTGCCGAAGGAGAGCAGCAGCGCCAGCAGTGCTGCGGCAACAAAAAACCAGGTCATCGGCTCTTTCCGCCGCATCACAGCGCCCGCAACGGCGAGGAGCAGTACCACAATGCCAGCATAATTGGGGAAGTCGGTGAAGGGCATAAAGCCCCAGTAAGTCACGCCGCCAAACCCGAAAAATCCCGGCACCAGAAAGGTGAAGAGCTCCAGAGGGTGCATCGACCAGAGGGTGGCGTACTCCCACGCTGAGCCACCTCCCTCTGCCGCCACTCCCCTCACCGAATATGCCGCATACTCTGAGGCTGGCAGATAGATTGAGGCCGACATGGCAACCCCGCAACCCAGCGCAACGATCAGAAGCGAGACGATGCGAAAATTTTGTTTAGGCGAAGCACGGCGGGAGAGGAAAAGTGTTACCGCCAACAGCAGCACAAGCATCCACGAATAGTAAGCGATCTGCACATGTGAGCGCTGTAACTGAAAACCGGCAATGAGCGCCAGAACCCCGGCATCGGCAAGCCCGCCGCGCTGCATGAGCCGCAAGGTGGCCCAGAGCATCCAGGGCATGTAGGCCACCGTCATGAGCTGGCTGCCGTGACCGTGCACCAGCATGGCGCTCATGTAGGGGTTGAGCATGAAAATGGCTCCGCCTAACGGGGCGGCAAGGGTGGTCAGGCCGTACTGGCGAAGAAAGAGGAAGACTCCCAGACCGGCAAAGGCGAGATGAAGCAGTTGCAGCACCATGCCGTCAGTATGGAAGAGGTTGAAAACAACGTTTGGGTAATAGAGACCGCTAAGATAGCTGAATGCCTCCACAGTCGGCATCCCCGAAAAGAGCCAGGGCTGCCAGAGTGGGTACGCGCCGGTTTCAGCCTGAAGTTTGTCGAGCGCCAGGGTTGAGGCTTGGGGAATAAGAGAGTCGGGAGCGAGAAGAGTGTTCGGCTGAAAGACGAGCGGCCAGAAGAGCAGCAGCGCCAGAAGGGTATAGACCCCATAAACAGTGAGCAACGAGAAAATCTTTTTTTTCACAGCGTTATCGCTTTGGTTCCTTGTTTAAAAAGGGGATATATTTTAAAATAATCTCTCTCTCCTCCGCTTCCAACTTCAGCAGCAGCATCAAAACCGTATAACTGGAGAGGGCAAGAAGCGCCCCCACCCCAAGCCCCGCAAAGGGAGGAAGGTGGAGCAGCCAAGGACGCAAAACCAGAAGGAGCAGAGCGGCAGATACTCCGGCAGCAAGAGGTTTCCAGAGCGCTTTGCCAAACGGGTGAATCTTCAGAAGGCGTTGTATTTCGCCAAGCCGGAGAGCAGAGAGCAGCAAAAAGAGCAACAATGTGGCAAGGGCGGCGCCGTTCAGCCCCATACGCGGAATCAGGAGCAGGTTCAGCGCAACCTGCAAGCAGAAAGCACCAAGAGCGTTGAGGAGACTGAGTCGTGCATAGCCGGTCATGGCAAGCACCGTGGCGGAGAGGCCAAACGTGGCTTGCAGGAATGAGGCCGCAGTCAACAGAAGCAGCGCGGTAGCTCCTCCTGCAGCAAACCGGTCGCCGAAGATCGAGAGCACCAGTTCGGGAAGCGCCATGAAGAGGATCGCTGGCGGCATGACCACCGCCACAATCCAGCGTGTCACCATCTTGTAGATGCGACCTATCTCCGCATTCTGGTTTTTGGCATGCAAATCAGCAATCATCGGGGCAGCAATACCGGTAAAGGCAAGGAGCACCGAGCGGATAAGCCCCGCCGTTCGTGCGGCAGGATGGTAGAGGCCGACCGTTGCGGTATCGGTGAGCATCCCGAGCATCATCACATCGAGCCAGTGGCTCATCATGCTCAGAAGCGAAACCGCCATGAAGGGGAG
>CAIYWF010000340.1 GCA_903929845.1 uncultured Chlorobiaceae bacterium
CGCGTGGTGGCGTCAAGCGGCTGAAGGCCGAAGTCGTCGAGAATGACCAGCCGCGTTCGTTCAATCTGATCGAGCAGCTTGACAAAGGTGCCATCCAGTTTTGACTGGAGAATTTGTTCAATGAAGCGATTAAAGCCAAAGTAAAGGGCTCTGTATCCCAATGAACAGGCATGCCGGGCAAGGGCGCATGCCAGATAGCTTTTCCCGCATCCGGTGTAGCCGGTAATCAGAACGTTTTCGGCCCGGTCAATAAAACCTCCATCCGCAAGGCTCATAAGCTGCTCGCGGGTAAGGTTCCGCTGGGTGTTGCAGTGAACCTGTTCAAGATGTGCAGGATAACGCAGCTTGCTCTGCTGCAGGTAGCGTTTGGTGGTCTGTTCCTTTCGGTAGTGACACTCCGACTCGACCAGTTGAGCGATCAGCGGATCGCCGCTTACCTGATCGTGAACAGGAAGAGATCGTGCCACCTCATAGGCTTTGGCCATGCCATGAAGCTTCAAGGAGCGGAGTTGATCAAGCGTCTGTTGCGTGTTCATTGGTTCGGTGGTTAAGGATTATTGATAGGCTTCTTTGCCCCTGATATTGTCATGAGTCGGAAGTCGCAGCATCTTGTCCTGCTCGAATACAGGAAGCTTATCGCGGTTGTTTTCAAGCATATTTTTCAGCATCCGGTAGCCAACTGTTGGATGCGGCAAGGCGATCCCGCAGGCAGCTTCCAGTCGGTCAGCGCCATAGCGCTCCTTCAGCCGGAGGACTCCAAGACAGGCGTCATAGGTTTGCTCGATAAACGATCTTGATGCGAGCATACGTTGCATGACGGTCTCGGTATGGGTTCCTATAGCAGCAGCCTTCCAGATAAAGTCACCGGGTGTCCATCCTTGGTGGAGCCGGTAGCGCCGATGCGCTTCCGGCATGTGTTCCGGTTTGGTTGTATAACCGTTGCGCAGGATGGTTCTCTGGTGAAGCGCAATCCGCTGGAAGTCCAGGAAGATCTCAACAACCGATTCATCATAGATCAGTTTGACCCGCTTGCCGATGTACGGATACGGAACACTGTACTGGTGCCAGTCTTCACCAAGAATAACGTGATAACTCTTCTTGACGGTTGCCATGGTTTCATGTTTCAGTTGGAACGCCTTATCTGGCAAAGCCTGTAACATCGCTTTCTCCCCTTGCTCAAACCGCTGGCGGCGACTCAGTCCGTACTGCGGCATCAGCCGGTCATTGAACTCTTCGAGTAACTGGTGTGTCCGATATTTGAGGGTAGACAGACTGGTTGCTGTTTCGTTGCGCTGCCGTGCATAGATCTGGCTGTAAGAGAGGTGCACCGTTTTTTCAACGGAGGGTTTATCCTTGGGACGGGAGATTCGGGTGGCTTTCATGGTGGTGTGATAATGAAGCGCCCATTGTTCGATAAGTTCCGTAAAAACAGGTTCATAGCGGCAACTTCTCACCACCACCTGAGCCATATTATCGCTCAGAATGATTTTTGGTATCCCTCCGAAGTACTCAAGGGCACGGTTCAGGGCTGGGATAAGATGTTCCTGACGGCTTGACGCCAAGGGTTCCACATAACTCATGCTGCTGAACGGAAGGGTACAGACCAGCACCGGACAAGGTATCCACTCGTTACTTGCTCGATCAAAATATCGAAGAGGTTGACCGGCAAAATCAATCTCAAGGCGTTCACCCGGCGCATGCGACTGCGCCATCGTTGCCTGTGGCTGGCCCGCCAGATAGTGCTTAAGATGCAAGCTGAATTGCGCATACCGGTACCCGTCCGGTTGTTCCTTCAGGTACTCTTCCCACAAAAGTTGTTTGGTGACCCCGAGCAATTTGAGTTGCTGGCAATAATATTGAAGCCTTGGCCCTAAATGCTGAAAACGTTTATCAGTCGCCTGGCTGGATCGTGGAGAATAAACCACTGAGCTGAGCTCAGCGTCAGAGAGTGCTGCCAGTTGAGCATAACTGTTACCGGTTTGCTGGAAACGGACAACATATGCCTTGATGGTGTTGCGATGAACCTTGCACTCTCGATGAATCATGCGCAAGGAACGCCCGTCGGACAGGAGTTGCAAAATACGGCGAATTTGTAACATGCTTAATGGA
>CAIYWF010000341.1 GCA_903929845.1 uncultured Chlorobiaceae bacterium
CCGTGTATGCCTTGCGCTCGGGAAAAAGAGGGGTACCATCAAACTTGACCAGCTTTTCTTTCACCATTCGGCGAATAAGGTCGGAACAATCAACCTTGTGAACACCATCACGAAACTTTCCATAAAAGCGGTCGGAGTCGAGGAGTGAGAGAAACAACTGAAAATCCTCCTCCTTGCCACTGTGCGGCGTTGCCGTCATCAGCAGGAGATGGCGAGTCTGGGCTCCAAGTTTTTCGGCCAGCTTGAAGCGGCCCGTCTTCTGCATTTTATTGCCGAAAAAGTGTGCAGCAAGCTTGTGCGCTTCGTCGAACACGACAAGATCCCATCCGGCAGCACAAAGCTTCTCTTGCAGCTCTTCGTTTCTGGCCATCTGGTCGAGACGGACAATAAGATGATCAATATCTTCAAAAGGGTTTCCGCTCGGGGTAGCCGCCTCCAGATCTCTGGTGAAGACTCGGAATTCGAGCCCGAACTTCTCGAACAGCTCCTCACGCCACTGCTCAACCAGACTGCCGGGTGCAACGATGACAATGCGCCGAGCATCGGCACGCATGATAAGCTCACGAATGTAAAGGCCTGCCATGATGGTCTTGCCCGCACCGGGATCGTCTGCAAGAACGAATCTCAGTGGTTGACGGGGTAACATGGCTTCATAAACAGCCGTGATCTGATGTGGAAGGGGTTCAACATTTGAGGTATGAACGGCCATCATCGGATCGAACAGAAAAGCAAGATCAATGCGCTTGGCCTCAACCGTAAGTTTGAATGCCTCACCATCTCCGTCAAAAGACCAAGGGCGCTCACTGATAGCAACAGCAATGCTCGCTTCATCAGTCCGGCCCAAAAGCCGTTCTTTGAGTGTACCGTCAGGCGTCTGATAGATAACCCGAATGGCTCCAACGGCAATTGGAACGACCGCGATAACCGTGGCAACAGCCGAAGGTTCAAGACCTGTAAGGGAATTGCCTGACGTTATTTCTTCAATGCGCATTGGTCGTTTTTTATGATATTCGGTCATTTTATGACGTTTATCTATTTACCGAATATTCACATCAAATAAAAAGAATGCAATAGTTTACAGGATAAAAATCATGCCCATATTGCCAAATATTTGCTTGGTGTAAGAAAAATTTTGAGTCGTGAGTTCAAATGCAAAAAAATCGTGCTATCGCCTCATCTCTTTTTCCCTCCTGCCCTGCCCGTAGCAAGATTTTCCAGTCTCAAAAAAAACTTCGTTTGAAGAGATATGCTTAATCTCACCGAAGCGGGTAACTGTTATCCCCGTTTTACAATTCAAACCAAGTCTTGATGCCGTCACTCAACTCTCTCTATACAGTTGCTGCCCTGATAGCGGGCATTGTTGACTTGTGTTGATACCGGATACATATCCAGAATTCCGTTATCAGCGGGGACAAGCATCTTCGAAAGATTTACCGGATCAGCTTCAAGCCACGTTTTCCAGTTTTCTGGTTCGAGAATTACGGGCATTCGATCATGGAGAGTTGCTATCTGCTCATTTGCCGCAGTGGTGATAATGGTGCATGTCGTGATTTCGGGCTCTTCAGTATTCTTTGGCTTCCAGGTGTCCCACAATCCGGCGAATGCCATGGGCAAGCCATCAGTCCGGTGGATGTACCAGGGTTGCTTCTTTGCGCCGTCGATGCGCCTCCACTCATAAAAGCCGCTCGCAGGAATCAGGCAGTGGTTCCGCCCAACCAGATGCCGGTAATAGGGTTTCGAGACCAATGATTCAGCCCGTGCGTTTATTGGCCTGATTTTGGGAAGTTCCTTGGCCCAATAGGGAATCAACCCCCATCGTGCCGAGGTGAGCTTATAAGGTTCATGGCTGGCCTGCAGGATTGTAATATCCGTTTCCGGA
>CAIYWF010000342.1 GCA_903929845.1 uncultured Chlorobiaceae bacterium
ATATCTCGCATTTGTCGTTGACCGGTGTACGGATTTTTCTAATTCAGTTACTCGTTGGGTGCCTGGAAATCAATAAGTGATGAATCTTTTTGGTAAACACGCCATCCCAATGACATGGGATTATCCTGAAGCGGCAATTCTTGCTGATACCGTTGGTGGATTTGCCCCCGCTTCTGAGTATATCGCTGGTTGTATTGGGAAATTATCGCCAGCAGCCAGTGGATTTGCTACACAAGCAGACGCACAAACTCAGACAATTTCTTCATTGAAAACGATTTCAACAGATCCCCCATACTATGATAACATCGGTTATGCTGACCTCTCTGATTTCTTTTATGTTTGGCTCCGTAGGATGTTACGTTCAGTATTCCCTGCGGTTCTTGCTACAATTGCAGTACCGAAGACTGAGGAGTTGATAGCTACACCTTCTCGTCATGGCACAAAACAGAAAGCTGAAAAGTTTTTTCTTGCGGGCATGACTAAGGTCATCCATAATCTTGCAGAACAAGCTCATCCCGAGGGCCCTGTTACAATTTACTATGCCTTCAAGCAGTCGGAAACAAGTGGAGAAGATGGTACCTCTTCTCCCGGATGGGTAACTTTTCTTTCAGCAGTGTTAAGTGCTGGTTTTGCTATTGTTGGTACTTGGCCGCTAAGAAGCGAACAGGAATTCCGGATGATTGGCATGGGAGCTAATGCCCTCGCATCCAGCATCGTCCTCGTCTGCCGCAAGCGCCCAACTGATGCGCCCTCCATTTCCCGCCGCGAGTTCATCCGCGAATTGAACGGCGTGTTGCCCGAGGCACTTGACGAGATGACCAAAGGTTCCGGTGAAGAACGTTCGCCGGTTGCTCCGGTGGATTTGTCGCAAGCTATCATCGGCCCTGGCATGGCGGTCTTTTCCAAATATTCAGCAGTTCTGGAAGCCGACGGCTCGCCCATGAGCGTGCGCACTGCCCTCCAGCTCATTAACCGTTTCCTTGCCGAGGATGATTTCGATGCCGATACCCAGTTCTGTCTCCACTGGTTCGAGCAATACGGCTGGAATGAAAACCTTTTCGGCGAAGCTGATGTACTGGCCCGTTCCAAATCTACCAATGTTGATGCCATGAAAGATGCAGGTGTGCTCCAAAGCGGCAGCGGCAAAGTCCGTCTGCTCAAATGGGCTGAATATCCAACAGACTGGGATCCGCGTACCGACAAGCGAACCCCGGTTTGGGAGGCTCTCCACCAGCTTATCCGAGCACTGAAGCAAGGTGGTGAATCTGCATCCGGCGCACTGCTTGCGGCACTTGGTGGCAAAGCTGAAGCGGTTCGCCAGCTCGCATACCGCCTCTACACGCTCTGTGAACGCCTCGGCCAGGCGGAAGATGCCCGAGCCTATAACGAACTCATTACAAGCTGGACCGGCATTGAATCTGTTGCCAACAGCATACCAAAACCGTCCGATCCGCAACTGTCACTTTTTGATAACTGAAGGATATAACTCATGAGCCTGAAACCCTGGCGAGAAATCATTATACCTCACTCGGATGTGCTGAAAGGCACTTTCCAGCAATCCGAGTTTGCTGCCGACCTGACCGCTGTGTGGACGGGAAGGGCAACTCCGGAATATGGTGATGCCAAAGCCTTTTATGAGCGAACCTTTATCACCGAAGGTATGGGTAAGCTGCTCACCCAGGTAGCACAGCGACTCAATAGCAAGGGTGGTGAGCCGGTCATACAATTGCAAACCTCTTTCGGTGGAGGAAAAACGCATACGATGCTTGCTGTTTACCATCTGGCCACTCGTCGCTGTGCACTTGGTGACCTCTCAGGTATTCCATTACTGCTTGATCAGGCGGGGGTAATGGACGTGCCGTTGGCAAGTGTCGCCGTGCTGGATGGTACGGCTCACTCTTCTGGTCAACCGTGGATGCACGGCGAGCAGGCGGTGTGCACGCTTTGGGGTGAACTTGCATGGCAACTTGGTGGTGCTGAAGGGTTTGCTTTGGTGCAACAGGCTGATGCTAACGGGACTTCGCCGGGAAAGGATCTGCTTTGCACGTTGCTGACCCGCTTTGCACCATGTGTTGTGCTACTGGATGAACTGGTTGTCTATATCCGTAATTTTGTGGAGAGCAAACCGTTGAGTGGTGGGACATACGACAGTAATCTCTCCTTTATTCAATCGTTGACTGAAGCAGCCAAACTGGTGCCAAATGCGGTGGTGCTTGCCTCGTTACCGGAATCCAACAGCCAGGCTGGTGGTACGCAAGGTGTCGCTGCGTTGCAGGCGCTGGAGTCAGTTTTTAATCGCGTACAGGCTCTTTGGAAGACCGTGGCGCCGGAGGAGGCTTTCGAAATTGTTCGGCGGCGGTTGTTTGAACCTATTCGGGATCTCAATGGACGTAATGAAGTTTGCCGTGCCTTTGCTGATGCCTATGTTGCAGAGGGGATAAAGGTACCACAAGAAACTCAGGAAGCCCGATATTATGATCGGATGGTGCAGAGTTATCCTATCCATCCGGAAGTATTCACGCAGCTCTATGAAGAGTGGACAACCATAGAAGGATTTCAACGCACACGCGGTGTCCTGAAATTGATGGCTAAGGTTATCTATCGGTTGTGGCAAGACAATAACAAGGATCTGATGATTCTGCCTGCGAGTATTCCTCTTTATGACGGGAGTGCGCGCAATGAATTGATCTACTATCTTGGCCCAGGTTGGGATCCGGTGATTGATCGAGATATTGATGGCGAGCGTGCTGAGACCACTATCATTGAATCAAACGAGACTCGCTTTGGCGCCGTTCAGGCCGCCCGCCGCGTTGCACGGACGGTCTTTCTTGGCAGTGCGCCATCCTCTGTTACCATGAGACCCGGAATACGAGGTCTTGATCGAGCGCGAGTGCTGCTGGGCTGTCTTCAGCCAGGTCAAACCTCATCACTCTATACCGATGCACTGAACCGGCTGGCAAATCAACTGCACTATCTGAGTTCCTCGGGCGACAGGGCTCTGGAGGCGACCCGCTATTGGTTCGATACCAGAGCCAATCTGCGGCGGGAGATGGAGGAGCGGAAGATGCGCTTTGACGATAAAAATGAGGTGCGTGGTCGCATGGCCGAAGCTCTCAAGAAGCTTGTCGGCAGTGCCTCATTTTTTGATGGTACCCATATATTTACTCCGCACAGTGATGTGCCAGATGATAGTTTCCTTCGCCTTGTTGTGCTTTCACCAGAGCAGCATTATTCACGGGAAGAGTCACGATTCGCCTTTGATGGCGTGCTCGATCATGTCCGGAACAACGGAGCAAAGCCACGATATCGCGGTAACCGACTGATTTTTCTTGCGCCTGATCATGGTGCGCTTGCCCGGCTCCGCGATTCCATTCGTGTTACTTTAGCCTGGAAATCTATTGTGGAAGATGTGGATGGAATGCGTTTGGTGCTCGACAATCTTCAGACACAACAAGCGCGGAAGGAGCTGCTGGGAGCAGAAGAGGTGCTTCTTCGTGTTGCACGGGAGTGCTACAAATGGCTGCTCTGCCCTGCGCAGCATAACCCCACGGATGCAAAACCAATGGTGGAGGTTTATCCGCTAAACACGGTTGGAGCATCGGTTGGTTCAGAGATTGAGCGAGTATGTATTGATACTGAACTGGTGATCACCACATGGTCACCGATACATCTGCGGGATGAGTTGAAAAAGCTCTACTGGAAGACGGACAAGCCATACTGCG
>CAIYWF010000343.1 GCA_903929845.1 uncultured Chlorobiaceae bacterium
ATGCCTGGAGAGTTCCGCCTTAATGAATTCTGCCTGCCACAATGCGAGCGGGCTGGATCTGGTACCGATGATAAGCTGTTTTTTCAAAGCGATTACTGATTTTTATTTAGTGTGACTGATTTGGTTCTTCAAGATCGAAAACGTTGCGCACAAGATTGACCCTGCTTGGTATAGAATCAGTTGTGTCAATAGGCGCCTTGAGCATTTTTATAGGGTGATGCAGAATCTTTTTCAGAATCCTGTCTGTCAGGTGTTCCATTCTCTGGAGTTCTTCCTCACTGACTTTGTATCGGTAACGTTCAAGCTCCTTTTCCTTGATTTCAATGAACTTCGACTGCAGATCAACAATAGTGGGCCTGACTTTCAGGGTATTGGTCCACTGACCAAAACCGACAAGCTCCTCTTCAATGATGGCATTGACCTTCGGCAGTTCGCGGCTGCGTTTTTCAAGGTTTTTATCGATGATATGCTTGAGCGCGTCAATGTCTTTGAGGAACATGTTCTGCAGCTTTCCAATATCAGGATCGACATTCCTTGGCAATCCGAGATCAAGAATAATGACCGGTTTCAGCTTGCGTTTGATCATGCACTGGTGCATTTCAGCTTCCGTGAGAATATACTCCTTAGTGCTGACTGCGGTCATGATGATATCGAACTCGTGGAGATGATTCTTGAACAATTCAAACGGCAGTACCTGGTGTGTTCCGAGTTCTTCCGCAAGCGCTTCGGCTTTGGAGAGAGTCCTGTTTGTTATTACAATATTGCGGGCATTTTTTTGAAAGATATGTTTCGCCGCCAGTTCGCCGGTTTCACCTGCACCTATAAGCAGAACCTTTTTGAGCGAAAGGTTGGAAAATATCTTCTGGGCAAGCTCTACGGCAGCATAACTGACCGAAACAGCACCCTCCATGATTTTGGTTTTTGTCTTGACCTTCTTGGCAACACTGAAGGCGGTATGGCAAAGACGGGTGAGCAGGATGCCTGCGGTCTGTGACTCGGCGGCAATGCGGTAGGCATTCTTGACCTGGCCAAGAATCTGGCCTTCACCAAGGACAAGCGAATCAATTGCGCTTGCAACCTCAAAAAGATGACGTGCTGTGCCGCAGTAAAAACGGTTAAAAAAGTGCTCCGGGCGAACCTCCTTGCGGGCCTCCTTATAGGAAATGAGATACTCCTTGAGGAATTCTCCCGTGACTTCCTGCATGGCAGGAACTACGTAGAGCTCTGTGCGGTTACAGGTGGAAATTACCATGGCTTCATGGGCAAGACCGCTGGAAATAAGGCCGGTAATGAACTCCTTGTTTTGAACTTCTGAAAGGGAGATTCTTTCACGGATTTCAATAGGTGCAGTCTTGTGGTTGACACCAACTGAAATGATGTTCATAGCAAAGTTGTTTAAGTGATCTGATGCCAAGTTCAATGCACAGGAAATATCAAGAGAAAGAATATATCTTAAAAGCCGATATTTTCAAATTCAACTCACCGTTTTATAACGTCGTCCCATGGAATGTCGGTGAAAAAAACGTCATCAACACAATCAATATGGTGATGAAGAGGAACAGAAAAATGAAGAGATAGGCCATGTGTTTGATGTCCCATCCAATGATTGGTTTAATGATAATTCCTGTACCGTAAAGCATCCAGATAATGACCAGGGTGACAAGTTTTGGTTCAAAAAGGGTTATTACTTCACCTGAAGCCCTTTGCTCCAGAACACCGGCAAAAATGGTAATTGTGAGAAAAAGAAATCCCAGGGAGACCGCATGCATGGTAAGTTTTTCAAGAATCTCAAGATTCGGCAGCCGCTGGAAGAACAGTTCAAACCGGTTTTGCTGAATCTGGCGAAAGAGAAGCAGATAGAGGATACTGTAGATGCCGGCGATTGCAATGGCGCTGAAACCAAAGATAGCGGCAATAAGGTGCACACCAATTCCAATTCCGCTGAAGGTGACGCCTGTGGTCTGAATTTGTGATGTCAGAATTGATGAGATAAGCTGAGCCCCGGCAGCAAAAGAGATGATAAAAAAGCCTGTCTTGTCACTTTTGGTGGTAAACTCTGTAAAAAGATAGGTGGTGGTCAGGGTAAGTCCCACCATGGTCATAAGGTTTACCGTCGAGTAGCTGATTTTGTACCCTTCAAGAGAGGTCAGAAGTCCAAGATAGACAACATGGGTGAGAACAGTTACAACGAGAAATGGTTGTTTAAATTTTTGTGCGAGCGACATATCCCTGAAAAAATGTGCGCCATACAAAAATGTTGTCACCAGATAAAGCATTGAAACAAGCTGGTTGAGAACCAGCAGAGGGATATTATTGAACAGGATATTATGCATGGGATTGGCTCAGGGAAGAAAATATAAAGGGATATTAATAAATTGCTTATTTAACTCGGCATCAGACTTTTGGGAAACTCTTCAGCCTTGGCCAAGGTTTGTGGCAAGAGTTACAAATTAATATTGTATATTCCGGCCATCACAGGATACAAATATACTTATTTACAAGGGAAAAAGATGAGATCCACAAAGAATATCAGAAATATAGCCATTATTGCTCACGTTGACCACGGAAAAACAACA
>CAIYWF010000344.1 GCA_903929845.1 uncultured Chlorobiaceae bacterium
AAACATTTCGAGTGTATTATAAATTTGGAAAGCAGAAATATTCAGTAATACTGATATTCATCCACAAGTATTTGATGAAATATTCAGCACATAAATAAGAAGAATTAATTACAACTTAGCAATCCCATTTATAAGGGATATTGTATACCGCAAACAGGTTATTATTATAACACTCACTCATAAAATCCATCATATTCAGTATTAATTACTATGATCACCCAATATTATTTAATTTCGTCGGGGTGATCATAGTACATTCTATATCATTTCAATAAACGCATTGATGCGATTCAGCAACTGCTCACTCTGCTCACTACCCCCTTCATGCTGCTCAATTATTATTGTCGGTATTCCAGTATCACGTTTGATGGTGTCGCACAACATTCGTGCAACAGCTGACTGTGTATTGCACCCCCATTGATATAAAAACAAGACGCCGTCTGCACGCGATTTTTGGAGTTGTTCAATCGTCCATGCAGCCCTTAATTCAACAGACTGTTCATAGGGATATGAAAGTATGGCATGCGCAAGGTTCCGGTAAGGGTCACCCTCTTCTTTAACCAGGGTGCATATATCACTCCAGTGATTATCATTCCCAACAATTATTGCACCGGCCTCTTCAATACGAAAATCATTTGGCCTGACGCATGATCCGCAGATAAATAACCGAACCGGCTTATCAACTACCCCTTCAGCCTTGATACCATTTTTCACACGCTCCTTGATATAGGTCTTTGACTCTCTGAGTATCGTCAAGCTCGCACTCGGATCTCCATGAATCTCCATTCCTCCCATCTGGAGAATATGTCGACGATCCAGGCCATTGGTCGGCGGCACATCGGCGGACCACCAAAGCTCTGCGATATCAATTGCCAGACGTCTACCTTCGTTATGCAACTTGATCTCTTTTGAGAGATCATCATCAGTGACCTCACGACCGGCAATTTTACCGATCTCGCTCGTCAACCGACGCAGATTTTGCACAAAGTATTCCACCGCCCATTGCTTGTCGGCCTGATGACGCATCGGATAATCTATGTTCATCAGCTTGACAGCTTTATTTGGTCCATGCCTATGGGCTTCAACACCATAGGAGATGTCAGAACAACGTAAACAGGTAAACGGAGCAACCATATCAACAGGAAGACCACCTTCCTGAATCGTCTCATAACCAGCAGTCTGGCACGCTTCGAAACTGATGGCGTGATAGGCCTTCTCTTTCTGCTTGTGCCGTCTCACCACCTCTTCATTCAATCCAAGCCCTTCTTGTCGACCTCTTGACCACATGCCAACGCTGGCAGGACGCAACGCTATACCTCCCGCCGCATAGTAAGGATCTACACTTTGACCACCCTGGACAAAAATGACTGGAGATCCATTCTCTCTACTCTTGTTAATACGATCGTTCATCGTAAGCAAGAGATAGTTGTGCTTGATAGCGCTTGGAAGATGAATATCCCGTGACATACGTCCATCAACATATTTCCTCTGCGTATATGCATAAGGGTATTTCTTAGGCGCGACTTCTGTCATATAATGCCAAATATCCGCTCCTGTCGCCTGAGAACCATCACGAAACTGAATTGCCTCCGTTGCCTCAAACTCTTCACGCAACTCCTGCGGATACTCGTATAGATCTGTTGTAGCCATTCTAATTTCTCTCTATTGTTATAGTTATACCGTAACCTCTGCAGCAGATTCAGCTTTGATCTTGATCATCTCGACGAACGCCTCCAGCCTGGTTCTCAATGCCTCGTAATCAGAACCTGCATACTCGGTATGGATCTCAAGCACCGGAATAGCAGACTTGGCCAGTACATCCTTTGTCTCCTTTGCTTTGAAAGTAAACGGATCACAGTAACGCAATGTGTGATAGATAACGCCTTGTGCCTTGAACTCGGCGAGAAGTTCATGGAGCTTTTTCAGACGTCGATCACTCTCTAAATCAAGGTATGGAAGTGCAGCATGAGGAGTGCGATTCAGGTAAGCAAGTGCTACCCCTGCCGGTGAGATCTCCTTTATATCCAGGTCAAGATGAGGAAGAATGCCGGTCCAGATATCGTCTCCAACAATTCGCCCACCTACGGAAGTGATGATGTTGATCAGTTTCCGATCGCCCCGCGGAATCAGGCTGCCTGAAATAAAAATCCTGGCATCATTGCCATCAACTTCAATAACCGGATTGTGCTGAAGCGCCTGCAATTCTGCGAGGGTCTGGTGAAGCAGAGCCAGGTACTCTTTCTTATCAAGTAAATCACCCGCCTGAATAAGGTCAAAAACTTCCACCCAAGAGATTACGTTATCTTTTGCTGCCTGAAAGGAGTAGATACTTTTCAGGGTTTTGCGAATATCATTGTACAAGGCTACAGATTCACCCAGTTTCGTCAGGTCCAGCGACACTCCGGCACGCTCTTCAAGCAAACGGGTAAACTCATCAGCCTCTTTTCCAAAGTACTCCTTACCCTCCTCCCAGTAAAAATTGCGGGGTACACCGAGAACAATCACATCCTTTTTAAAGTAGTACTCGATCACTTCAGCTGCACGGAAATTCTGCAAGCAGGTTGCATCAAAAGCAAGGATATCTGTTTGCTGAATGTATGGATCTTCATTTTCAGAAAACGCTCCAACAATT
Organism: uncultured Chlorobiaceae bacterium; assembly: GCA_903929845.1. Taxonomy (GTDB): domain Bacteria; phylum Bacteroidota; class Chlorobiia; order Chlorobiales; family Chlorobiaceae; genus Chlorobium. The sequence continues at coordinate 2,633 of CAIYWF010000344.1, forward strand.
TCACGGATGAAAACACAGTTCTTGCTGGATGCATAGCGTCCACCAACCTCTACAAGTCGGTCATCGCCACCAATCGCAATCCTTATCGGGATAAATCCAAGCGCATGTATGATTTCTTCAGGAACATTATACCCTGTCCAACCAACAACCTTCTGACCGTTCTCCCGTAACTTATTTAACTCAGCAGGGCGATCCTCGAGGCGTTTTCTAATTACTTCCAGTGTCTTAATAGGCATGTTGAAATTCCTTTCTCTTATAGGTTAGTCGTTATAATGTCGTCCTCAGAGCATTTCGATGAATGCATTTACACGATTCAGCAACTGTTCACTCTGTTCGCTACCGCCTTCATGCTGCTCAATAATCATGGTCGGTATTCCTGTATCACGCTTGATGGTGTCACACAACATACGGGCAATGGCTGACTGGGTATTGCAGCCCCATTGGTATAAAAACAAAACACCATCGGCACGTGACTTTTTAAGTTGCTCAATCGTCCATGCAGCTCTTAATTCGACAGACTGCTCATAAGGGTATGAAAGAATGGCATGCGCAAGGTTCTGATAGGGGTCGCCATCCTCCTCAACTAATGTGCTGATATCACTCCAATGATTATCCTGACCGACAATGATTGCGCCAGCCTCCTCGATACGGAAGTCATTTGGAAAAACACATGATCCGCAGACAAACAAACGAATCGGTTTATCAACAACTCCTTCTGCCTTAATGCCTTTCTTTACCCGCTCTTTGATGTAGGCGTGCGACTCCCGAAGTACCGTCAAGCTTGCACTTGGGTCTCCGTGAACTTCCATCCCTCCCATCTGATAAAGAGAGCGGCGATCAACACCGTTGGTAGGAGGAAGATCTGCAGACCACCATAACTCAGCTGTCTCAATAGCAAGACGGCGCCCTTCGTTATGCAACCTGATCTCTTTTGAGAGATCATCATCAGTGACATCACGGCCAGCAAGTTTGCCAATCTCATTTGTCAACCGGCGAAGATTTTGCGCAAAGTATTCTACTGCCCATTTCTTGTCGGCCTGATGACGCATCGGATAATCTATGTTCATCAGCTTTACCGCTTTATTTGGTCCATGCCGATGGGCTTCAACACCATATGAAATATCTGAACAACGCAAACAGGTAAACGGAGCAACCATATCAATAGGAAGACCTCCTTCCTGAATATTCTCGTAACCAGCAGTCTGGCAGGCTTCAAAACTGATGGCGTGATAGGCTTTCTCTTTCTGTTTGTGCTGCCTTACCACCTCCTCATTCAATCCAAGCCCCTCGTGACGACCTCTAGCCCAAAGCCCTACGCTTGCCGGACGCAATGCAATCCCACCTGCCGCATAGTATGGATCGACGCTCTGTCCTCCCTGAACAAAGATTACGGGAGCACCATTCTCTCGACTCTTGGTTATACGGTCATTCATCGTGAGCAAGAGGTAATGGTTCTTTATAGCGCTTGGAAGATGAATATCACGTGACAAACGTACCCCGGCATACTTCTTTTGCGTATACGCAAATGGGTATCTCTTTGGTGCAATCTCGGTCATAAAATGCCATACATCCGCAGCAGTTGCACTAGATCCATCGCGAAACTGGATCGCCTCCGTTGCTTCAAACTCTTCACGCAATTCAGGTGGATATTCGTATAGATCTGTGTTTGCCATTCTTAAGTCTCTCTATGTTATAGTTATGTAAGGTCAATGAGGTAGTTCGAGCTCTTGTCTCTGATTTTTCAGGACCACAAGCCCTCTTTTTTGGAAAAGTTACGAGCAAGTACCGCCGCGCCGAGAGCGCCGATTAGCTGCGGATCAATTTCAGGCTTTACAATAGTGACTTTCAATGCCTCTTCAATCGCTGTTTTCATTCCGTTATTCTTGGCAACTCCTCCTGAAAAAAAGACATCGCTTGTTATACCAACTCTTGCAAAGAGTCCTGAAATTCTATTCGCAATTGCATGATGAATTCCATTAAGAATATTTGCAGGCTTTTCACCTCTAGCGACGAGAGATATCGTTTCCGACTCCGCAAATACCGTGCAGGTGCTGCTCATAGGCACAAGCTCTGTGGCCGAGAGGGATAAAGCTCCCAGATCTTCAAGCTTTACTTTGAACACACCTGCCATTACTTCAAGAAAACGACCTGTCCCGGCAGCACATTTATCGTTCATGGCAAAATCAACTACTGCGCCATCCTCATCTATCCGGATAGCCTTACAGTCCTGACCACCCATATCAATGATCGTCCTGACTGTTGGATGCAGGAAATTGGCACCTTTAGCATGGCAGGTAATTTCTGTGACAGCCTTATTCGCGTAAGGGGCTGAAACTCTACCATATCCTGTCCCTACGATATAGGTAAGATCCTCTTTTTTCAGTCCAGCGGTCTCCAATGCCAGGTTCAGTGCATTCAGTCCACTCTCTACTGAATCAAACCCACTCGGCACAAGACCTGTCGCAAATACCTTCCCATCCTCCAGAATTACGGCTTTCGCTGCCAGCGATCCCACATCAACTCCAGCAAAAAAATTTCTTTTTAACGACATCTCACACTCCGGGTTTTAGATTATTAAATAATTAACTCGAAAAATTCCCTATCTCTTGTTTATGAATAAAGGAAGCCGATCGTTTGACTTCAAGAATCGGCTTCCTTATAAACTTACTTGTATTATCAAGTGCTACTTTGGGGCAAAAACTTTTTAATCAGAATATTAGAGCTAGTAACAACAACATATACTATTTGAGAAGGCACTTAATGTCATAAAAAAATTTCCGATTATTTTCGGTTTCCATTAATTTCTAATAATTAAAAGAACCTTTACCTGGTAAAATTTATACCGTATTCAGGTTAATAAAATCCTAAAAACTAATAAATAAAAAAATCCCGTTTAAGCGGCATATTGCATAACATAAATAGGCTACACCCGGCATAACAAAGAGGAAATTTAAAGTGTATTTATTCCTACTTAAACTCCCTGACTTTAAACAATACTCCAAGTGATTCCGCAATTTTCCGACAAGCATCAAGATCATCTCCATGGACATTCACAACACTTGCAATCACGATTGGTATCTCTTTTTTTGCATCAATGATAAAGTTGCAAATACCTCTAAATCCGTCCAATCCGAAAGGAGTATTGGATAACTGAAGATATGAGGCAGCATCAGAAGCGTTCAAGCTCACAGAAATTGAGTCTACAAGACCGGTCAATTCCGGAATGATGTTGCGACCGTGAAACAAGTTAGCCTGACCATCAGTATTGATGCGAATAGGATAACCAAAGGTCCTTTTTATCTCTCGTGCTATTCGTATTACTAAATCGAGTCGGATAAGCGATTCACCAAATCCGCAAAAAACTATTTCAGCGATTCCGGTCGGCTCGTCAATAGCTGCCATAACCTCTTCAAAAGTTGGCTCAACCTCAAGAAATAAATCATTGCCCAGCAAATTGTAATCTTCAAATTTTGGACAAAATATGCAGGTATTGGAACATCTATTGGTGATGTTAAGGTAAAGTGAGTCGCCGATTTTATATGCGAGTATTGGCTTATCTCTTGTTGGAGAGGTTGCCTTTATATATTCTGACATTAACGCATCCTTACAAATAAAGTTTGCACTCACTACACCAGAACCGCAGGAAACCCTGCATTGTTCATAACTTCTTTCAGATGCTGAAGACCAATACGACTGTCATCAAAGCATACCGTAACAGTTTTTAACAGCAAATTTACTTTAACACCACGAACATCAGCAATCTCTTCTATTGCCAAACCAACCTTCTCGGCACACTCTTTAGATTCAATGGTCGGAACTGACCATTCTACCTCCATAAATTCCTTATGTACACACTCACACGTCATACTTATCTCTCCGTTTTTATTAAAACCGTTCCAAGTTCTTCACTGAAATTCACCCAAGTAATGAGCTACCTATTTCACCCTTCCAGTAGGTCGTTTTCTTTTCAACCCACACCAAGAGATAATTAACCATTAGTCCCAGTATGGCGAGCGCCAGAATCCCGGCATACATTTCCGGAACCATAAAATTAAACTGGGCATTCTGGATAAAAAATCCGAGGCCTGATTTGGCGCCAATCATCTCAGCTGCAATAACGACCATCAGAGAAATTTTTGCCCCTAGTCTGGCTCCAATAGCTATGGACGGAATACTGGCAGGCAGAATTACTTTGCGGAACAAATCCCAATCTGAGGTACCCATGGACTTGGCTGCTTTGATGTAGATCGGGTCAACACTCTTAACTCCACTGATCGTATTCATCAACAGCTGCCAACTCGCCCCATAGAAAATAATTGCAATTTTAGATGGCTCACCCAGACCGAATAACAGAAGAAAAATCGGTAAAAGAGCAAATGTTGAGACATTCCTCAAACTTTGCACCAACAGGTCGGTATATCTTTCAAATTTACTGTACCATCCCATCAAAAATCCAAATGGCACTGCTATCAAAAATGCAAGACCAAATCCGATAGCTGATCTTTGAAGACTGACTATGACATGCAGTAACAATTTTCCCGACACAATAAGGTCAAACAGTGTCTGTACCGTCGTTGAAAACGGAGGAAGAAATAACATATCAATAATACCAAGTCGGGGCAATGCCTCCCATAAAGCAAAAAATGCAAGTACAAGAGGTATTCCACGTGACCATGTGTTCAAGCCTTCCAGTAATGGTGCTATCCGATTATTATACCGGCTGAAATCAATTGTTCGAGCTTTTTGAACAACCCCGGCAGGAACAACCAGTTCTTCTGACATATTAATTCTCCTTGATTCTATGAGTTTTTTTATGAGCTACTAAGTAAAAACTGGTGCGAGTTTCCAAACCTGTTGAGCTTTGTTTACCTCTGCCTTAAGTGCACCCCAAACTTTATGGCGATTAGCGGCAAATTCATTGCTTGATCGCAGCTCTGCGTTTCTTGGTCTTGGCAGATCAATTTCTATTATTTCTTTAATCTTTCCTAGACGGGCTGTAACAACAGCAACCCGATCTGCAAGAAAGACAGCTTCGTCAATACTGTGAGTTACAAAGATTACTGTCGTTTGGGTACCCTCCCATATCCTGATCAGTTCGTTCTGAAGAATTTCCCGAGTCTGAGCATCAAGAGCTGCAAACGGCTCGTCCATCAATAATACTTCCGGTTTTGTGGCAAGCGCCCTAGCTATGGCAACCCTTTGCTGCATTCCTCCGGAAAGCTGGTAAGGAAATCGATCTTCAAAATCAGATAACCCAAACAGGGATAGTAGCTCTCGGGCAATCTTAATCCGTTCTTCTTTGAGAACTCCCCGCGATTCAAGCCCAAATTCAATATTCGACAGAGCAGTTCTCCAAGGAAACAGTGCATACTGCTGAAAGACATAGGCTGTTTTAGAACTTGGCGCTACCACCGGTTTGTCATCCAGATAAACAACACCACTAGTCGGATTACTCAAGCCTCCTACCAAATCAAGAAAAACCGATTTCCCGCTGCCACTCGGCCCCACCAATACCAGAAATTCACCTTTTTTGATTTTCAGATCAAAGCCGCTCAGCACTTCAATCTGATTGGAGGCAACACCATTATTATTAATATTTTGGCCTTGCTTGAGCTGAAACTTTTTATTGACCTTTTCAGCGATTATTATGTCCATAACCATCTCCCTGGTATGCTTTGTTTATGTATACATTTGACATTCACAAGCTCAATTCAGGCAAATTCCTCTTGCAGTAACCCTGCCTGGTACAACTGCCAATAATAGCCCTGCCGCCTGATCAAATCGCCATGATTACCACTCTCCACGATTCGCCCCTGTTCCAGAACACAAATTGTATCCATCTGCTGTACAGTTGACAAGCGATGGGCAATGACCAGTAAGGTACGACCAGCTGATACACGATGGATGGCTCGCTGAAGAACCTCTTCTGTCCGGGAATCAAGACAAGCCGTTGCTTCATCAAGAATGAGGATACGAGGATCAAATATCAAGACACGAGCAAAAGAGAGCAGTTGTCGCTCACCAGCAGAAAGTGTGCTTCCCCGCTCCGAGAGAATCGTTTCATATCCCTGATCCTGTCTGAGAATAAAGGGTTCAGCCCCCACTAGCCTGCAGGCCTCCCTAACTTTTTCAGCAGAAATCTCAGACCGGAAGAAGCGGATATTATCGATAATAGTGCCAGAGAAAAGTGTGACGTCCTGCTGAACAATACCAACTGTTTGCCGCAACACATCCAATGGCCACTCACGAACATCCTTGCCATCAATAACCACCGACCCTTCTGTGACATCATAGAACCTTGTAACGAGATTCATGATGGAAGTCTTCCCAGCTCCAGTGGCCCCAACAAAGCCAACACGCTCTCCCGGATGAATGGTCAGGTGAATGTTTTGAAGAACAGGGTGCCCAGGGCGATAGGCCAATGAAGCCCCATCCAACTGGATCCGGCCCGCAATAACCGGCGCTTTGGCACCGATAAGCTCTTGAATATCTGGCACTTCCTGCAGGGTACGAGCAATACGGTCAGATGCAACGATAGAGGACTGCAACGTATTCATCTGTTGCGAAATAGTGTTGATGGGCTGAAAAAAGCGACGAATGTAGCCCACGAAAGCATATAAGACACCAAAAGAGATTGATCCCCCAAGTGCCCCTCGTCCGCCATACCAGACAAGAGCGGCAATAGCAAGATCTCCGAAAAGTTCTGTTAGATTAAAAAAGAGCAAGAAGAACTGATTTTCAAGAATGGTTGATTGAAGCAGTTCCTTATTGCGCAGATCAAGACGCTTCTGTTGTTTTGCTTCCTGATGAAATATCTGAACAATCGGCATCCCGCTAAGATTTTCAGCTAAAAATCCAATAAGTACCCCTAAACGGTGCCTGACCTGGGTGTTTATCGCCCTGATTTTTCTCTGAAAAAAGACTGCTAAAATGATAACCAGTGGCAGTAACAGAAAACAGTTAAGTGCTATCGTCACATTTAGACGCAGCATAAAAAACATGATCAGCAGAAGAGTAAATCCGCCCCTTAGCGTATTGGCCAAAAACTGGGTAAAGAAGTTATTGAGCGCTTCTGTGTCACTGACCACATTAGTCATGATACGACCGGCGCTGTTTTGATCGAAGTAACGCAGAGCAAGGCGCTGAATATGCCTGAACAGATCAATCCTGATAGAGCGCACGATTGATAGACCTAGCCGCTGCAAGACTATATCCTGATAGTAGGTTAAACCAAAAGCCAACAACACCAGCCCTAAATAGAGCGCTGCCATTCGCACAATCGCGCCTGAATCTGGTTTTGAGACCGTCACGTAGGAATCTATGGCTTCCTTGACCAGCAACGGCTGTAGCAAATCAATGACAACAACAGTCACCACCAGGCCAAACACGAGAACAAGTTTTGATCGATGCGATTTGATATAGGGGAAAAGAGTCGCAAACACCCCGCGTGTTGATGATTGTACAGTCATGAAGCCTCCTCCAGACGACCGGCTTCCAGTGCTTCCATTTCAATATCCAAATCAGGTTGAGAAATATCTCTTCCTGCTTCAAAGGTTGATGCTTCGAGGTCAACGTCTTCGTTCTTACCTGCCTGCATAAACCACTGTTCAGCATATATCCCACCTAGGGCAATTAATGATAGATGATTGCCTCGTTCAACGATTTTCCCATCGTCAAGCACAACTATTTCATCCGCATGCTGAACAGCACTCAAACGATGGGAGATAATGAGAGTTACTTTGAGCGCAGAATCCTGAGAACCGGGATTCGACTTTGACAGTTCGCGAAGATTATCTAAAATCAAACGTTCCGTACTTGTATCGACAGCACTCAAAGAGTCATCCATAATCTGAAAAGGTGCATCCTTATATATCATCCGGGCTATTGCTATTCTTTGTTTCTGGCCTCCAGACAGGCGAACCCCCCGTTCGCCTATCTCTGTATCATACTGATCGGGAAACCCCAAAATGTTTTTATGAACAGCTGTTATTCCTGCACAACGTTCAGCCTTCTGGCGATCAGGGTATTCGTCGGAAAAAGTAATATTTTCCAGCACCGTGGTTGAAAAGAGAAATCCATCCTGAGGTACATAGGCGATGCCATCTCTGAGGCGTGCAAGCGGATATTGCAGGATATCCACTCCATCAATAAAAACAGTCCCCTCAGGAGGATCGTACATCCTCAAAAGAAGGTCTGCCAAGGTGGACTTGCCGCTTCCCATGACGCCAATGATGCCAAGAGTTTGTCCGGGATTGACAGAGAAAGATATGTCGTGCAATACTTCCCTGTTACTGACTGAATAAGAAAAGCTAAGTCCCTTAACCTGAAGATTCCCCTTTAGAGGAGTGTCCTGCAGTGGCGCCTTCCTATCAAGCACTTCAGGAATAACATGAAGCAAGTTGTCAATTCTGTTCAAAGAGGCACCCGATCGCTGAACAACGTTAAGAACGTTACCCATTTGTTCCATCGGCTGACGCAACATCGCAAGGTACAGAGTGAATGCAACGAAATCTCCGAGAGAAATCACTTTTATTGTCACCAGATATCCGCCATACGCAAGAACAAAGATAAAACCAAGATTAACCATAAGAGGTACAAGAGCACCAAACAACGCAGTGAGGTGAACCAAGTACATCTTTTCTTGGACTATGGCGTCAACCCTGCTCTCAAAACGGGAGATAACAACCTCCTCAGTACCAAAAGCCTTGACTGCGCGGATACCACCGATAACCTCTTCTGTTGTCTGAGCCATAGCTCCAAGTGCTTCCTGAGAACGTTGAGATTGCAGTCTGATACGGGGCCCCAGCCACTTAACGAGAAGAGGAATAAACAGAAGAGGCCCCAACCCTGCGAGCGTAAGACGCCAATCAACATGTACAGCCATAAGCCATATAACACCAAGCAGCATGGCAAACCCGCTGGCTCCCTGATTAATCCCCTGTGAAACCAGTTCGCGCACAACCTCCACATCACTCAACGCATGGGAGATCATATCACCAACACTGTTACGATGATAGTATGAGGGAGAAAGAGTCACCCATTTTTCGAACAATTCTTTTCGGAGACGATAGGTCAATTGGCGCCCCTTGCGATGGACCAGGATGCGTCCACACCACCCTGCCGTAACCCTTATCACACCTATCGTGACAATCAACCATACGTAACCGGAAATATCCGATGTGCCTAACGTTCCGTTCCGGAGGCTATCGGTAAAACGGCCCAACAAACGAGGAATCTGTGCTGAGACCAGACTACCAGCAGCAACCAAACTGATACCAGCTGAATAGACTACCCAATTTCGCTTGATGTATGAACCAACCACCAGTAATCCTGACATCTCTTTATTTTTTTCGTCTTACTTCGTGAGGAACTGTTCATTAACTATCTGTTTGGCAGTAATCTGAACATCAGGAGCTATATCACCCAGTTCTTTGAGGATTTTAATGGCATTATCTGTTCCTTCAAAATCTACTTTCCCGGTAGTATTCCACTTAGGAATTTCTTTTTGATAGACCTTTGTATAGGGTTTCTCATCCTGCTGCAACTCTGTTACAGCAAATTTAATCGCCTCTTCTGGATGGGCTTTTATATACTCCAAGGTCTTGCGATAGGCGACAAGAAATGCTCTTACTGCTTCAGGTTTTTCTTTGATAAAACGGTTTGTTGCAAAGATGAAGGAGTGTTGATAATGTCCAAAGTAGTCTACTGCATGCTCAAGTATCTTGCCAAACCCCTCCAGTTCAGCTTTTACCCCGGTAACTTCTGGTTCAATGATTGCTTCAACTCTCCCTGCCTGCAAAGCAGCAAGGGAGTTTGCACTGGTACCAGTGTTGATTACTTGAAAATCTGAGCTTTTAAATCCTTTAGCCTTGGCAATCGTTATAAATGCATCGCTTGAACCTCCACCGACATTACCAGGACTGACCGTCTTACCTTTTAATTCTGCAAAACTCTTGTATTGAGGTTTTGATATCAAGACAAAATTCTGAGCTGCATGTGGTGGTGAGGCGACTATTGTGATGGGAACTCCTGCAGCAATTCCAACAAGAATAGGCGATCCCACACCTCCAAAATCGGCTTCTCCGGAGGCTGCTGCTGTAACACTGGCAGGACCACCTGCGAGAGCTACTATCTTCAAATCAATTCCCTGTTCTGCAAAAAAGCCTTTCTTTATCCCAAAATTTAATGGGAGATTTCCTGAACCAGTAGCAAACCTGATAACCGTTTTGCTGTTGTTCTTCAGGAGATCTAAATTTTCGACTTTCTTGACACACCCGGTCAGAAACGCGCTCATCATAATGAGCGCAAGCATGTTCATTCTACTCACGATCGCCATAATTTATATCTCCACAATATTTTAAACTCATATCTTATTTGGTGAGAAACTGCTCATCAATAATCTGTTTCGCAGTGATCTGAGCGCTTAAAGGTATATCGCCAAGTTCTTTTAAAATTTTAATGGCATTGTCTGTTCCAACAAAATCAGTCTTACCACTCGTGTCCCAGGTAGGGATTTCTTTTTCATAAACCTTTCTATAAGGCTTCTCATCCTGCTGCAACTCGGTCACCGCAAACTGAATCGCCTCATCCGGGTGTGCTTTGATATACTCCAGCGTCTTACGATAGGCAGCAAGAAACCCTCTCACTGCATCCGGTTTTTCCTTGATAAACCGATTAGAAGCAAAGATGAATGAGTGCTGATAATGCCCGAAATATTTTTCAGCTCGCTCAAGTATCTTTCCGAAACCCTCCAGTTCCGCTTTAACACCGAGAATTTCCGAACCAATTGTTGCCTCGACTCTCCCTGCCTGCAATGCAGCCAAAGAGTTTGCACTTTGACCAGAGTTCACTAACTGAAAATCTGAACTTTTGAATCCTTTAGCCTTGGCAATCATCAGAAATGCATCACTAGAACCTCCTCCAACATTACCAGGGCTAACCGCCTTGCCTTTCAATTCCGCAAAACTCTTGTATTGGGGTTTTGATATCAAGACAAAATTTTCGCCAGCATGTGGTGGCGACGCAACAATAGTAATTGGAACTCCTGCGGAAATCCCTACAAGAATAGGCGATCCAACAACACCCAAGTCAGCTTCACCGGATGCTGCAGCAGTAACACAAGCTGGACCGTTGGGGAGACTGACAATCTTAAGATCAATCCCCTGTTCTGCAAAAAAGCCTTTCTTTAAACCAAGGTTTAAAGGAAGATTCGTTCCGCCAATATTTGCAAATCTAATAACAGCTTGAGCCTTAACATTCGAGTCTGATAATTTTTCGATTTTCCTGGTACACCCTGTTACAAACACTGCAACCAAGAGTATCGGAAGGATACTTAGTCTGTTTACTATCGGCATTATGTTCAGCATCATGATTATGGTTGTTTAAATCTGTTTATTTTTCAATGCACTGCTACTTCGCCTCGCCATCTGTCAAAATAGCGCCCAAGCCGATCCAGCGTAAAGTCAAGGGTTATACCCGTTACTGCTACGACCAGCACACTAGCAAATACTTTGTCGGTCTGGAACGTAGAACCTGCATACTGAATCATGTAGCCAATACCTTCTGCACCCCCGAACACCTCTGCAACAATTACCCCCAGAAGACCGCGACCAGCTGCTAGACGCAATCCGGTCATCAGAAAGGGTAATGAAGTCGGGAAAGCTATGCTCCTGAATATCTGCCAACGGGAAGCTCCATAGGCCCGGGCAACATGAATAAGGTCAGAATCAATCGTTGTCATGGCAACCCGAAGATTAACAATCAGAGGAAAAATGGCACTCATCAGCACTACAACTATCTTCGATGTAATACCAAGCCCAAACCAAATTATGAACAGTGGCATCAAAGCAATACGGGGTGTTGCCTGCAGAGCTGCGATAAATGGGCCAAAAGAACCTCTGATGAGTTTGAACCAACCCAGCATAATCCCGAATGGAAAGCCGATAATAATTGCCGCACCATAGCCAAGAAGAAATTCTTTAGCGCTTACAGATAAATTTGATAGAAGTGACCCATCCTTGATCATTGTGATCTCTGCAAGTACAACCCGAGATGGTGCACTAATAAACAGGGGATTAACGACTTTGAATTGAAAGAGAAATTCCCAACTTGCTAAAAACAGAATGATAACACTTGATCCCAGCAGCAGGTTGAAAATTTGTTCCTTTTTCGCCTTGTTTGATTTTTGAAAAACCGTAACTTTTCTCATATCCCCCCCCCAATATTTGCATTACCTTCAATGATGGCCCAAATCTGGCTCATCAGTCCCCGAAACTCTTCTGAATCCTTGATACAGCTTTTCCTGGGACGCGAAATAGGAATAGTGATATCGGCTAACACATAGGCAGGACGAGCCGCAAAAATGATAACCCGATCCGAAAGAAGCACCGCTTCGTCAATCTGATGAGTGACCATCAGGACTGTTTTGCCTACCTTTTCGCACAATTCCAAAAGTTCGTTCTGCATCAGTTCGCGGGTAATAGCATCAAGAGCAGCAAAAGGCTCATCCAACAGCAGTACCTCAGGATCACAAGCCAATGCACGTGCAAGGTTCACGCGCTGCTGCATTCCTCCCGACAATTGATAGGGATAATGATTTTCAAAACCGTTTAGACGAATCAAATTCACGTAGTAACTCGCCTTTTCTTTTGCCTCGGTTGGCTTCATTCCACCAAGTTCCAGTCCATAAGTGATATTACGCCCAACCTTTCGCCATGGAAGCAGAGATGCCTTCTGAAATACCATAGCCCTGTCACTACCTGGCCCATTTACAATCCGGTCATTTACCCTTATTTCGCCGTACTGGTGTTTAACAAGGCCAGCAATAGCATTGAGAAATGTCGATTTTCCACAACCTGAAAGGCCGACAATTGTTACGAACTCCCCTTCCCTGACATCGAGGTTCACCTTATCAACAGCCACCATAGTATGGCCGGTCTGCTTGTCGAGATAGCCGATAACAAGATCACTGACAGATAGCTTTACCATGCGCTTAATGTTTCCGGCATCATTCATCTGATTAGTGTTTCCACTTTCCGCTGCCTGGCAGTAATACTCGAATAGTGCATATCAAGATTCAATTCAAAGTTTGGTTCTTTCAAATATTCTGGTAAACAAAAGGCCGATTCTTTGACCATCAGAATCGGCTTTTTTATAAATTTGGTACTGTATATCAAGTACTATCTTGGCGCGAAAACTTGTATGTCAGAATGCATTTGCAAACAACAACAAACGATATACAAGATGAAAGTTGATTTCATAACCGCGAATAATATTTATTATGATTTCGATTGATTAAAATCGACAATAAAACGAACTTTGTAAATCCCTTTTAAACGGCATATTGCATACCATAAAAAAGCTATTGTTTATGATTCCACTCGACATCAATCATCAGCAACCTGTCACAAGGCGGATGCATCAAACGCCTGCGCAATATCCCAGAGCAGATCGTCAACATGTTCAGTGCCAATCGAAAAGCGGATCTGCTCAGGCTTTACCCCGGCAAGCCGCTGTTCCGCCTCCGTGAGCTGTCCATGAGTGACCGTTGCCGGATGGACCACCAGTGATTTTGAATCCCCCACATTCGCCAGAAATGAAAAAACCTTCATGGCTTCAATGAATTTTTTAGCTCGCTCAAAACCGCCCTTGACACCGAATGCAAGAATGGCGCCCGGGCCTTTTGGCAGATATTTTTGTGCCAACCCATGATATGGACTACTGGCAAGTCCCGGGTACGATACCCATGCAACCTCAGGGTGCGACTCAAGATATTCGGCAATCCTCTGGGCACTCTCCACCTGTCGGGAGATTCTGAAGGAGAGCGTTTCAAGACCCTGAAGAAAGAGAAACGCATTGAAAGGGCTCATGCAGGCGCCAAGGTCGCGCAGATACTGGAGCCTGACCTTGATGATGTAGGCGATATTGCCCGCCCCCGGATAATTTCCCCAGCGATCCCAGTAGACAAAACCGTTGTAGGCCGAATCAGGGGTCGTAAAGTCAGGAAACTTGCCGCTCAGTGACCAGTCAAAATTTCCACCGTCAACAATCAGACCGCCGATACTTGTACCATGACCACCGATATACTTGGTGGCGGAATGAACAATAATATTGGCCCCGTAGTCAAAAGGACGAAAGAGGTACGGAGTTCCAAAGGTATTGTCAACAATGAGCGGAATACCGTTCTCTTCAGTAATACGCGCCACCTGTTCAAAATCAATGATGTTGATATCCGGGTTGCCGATGGTCTCGATAAAGATCGCCCGAGTCTTGTCGTTGATCACCTTGCGAAAATTCTCCGGGTCAACCGGATCAACGAAATGAGTGCGTACCCCATGTTTTGGCAGTGTATTTTGAAAAAGATTAAAACTGCCGCCATAAAGTGTTTTTGCCGCCACAATTTCATCCCCAGCATGGGTAATGTTCAGGATGGAATAGGCCGTTGCCGCTGAACCAGAGGCGACGGTCAGCGCCCCGCTGCCACCTTCAAGAATAGCGATACGGTTTTCAAGAACTTCATTGGTCGGATTGGTGATGCGTGTATAATCAAAACCAAACTCCTCCACAGAACTGATCGCTTTTGCCTGTTCAAAGTTCTTGAAGACAAAAGATGTCGTCTGATAAATCGGTACCGCACAAGCTCCGGTCGACGGATCAGGAACCTGACCGGCATGAACCTGAAGAGTATCAAAATGAAGTGTTCTCTCGCTCATACAGACTCCTTCACGTTCTGAAAATGTGATGAACCTGCAAAGGCAATTTCCGGCTGGATCGCATACGCTGACAAGCTTTCATCCACATCAATCTGCAAAGCACTGTTGAAGACATTATTGACAATCATCAGTGCGCCGAAAACCGTCAGTTCAACAATCTGGGTTTCATTGAGATAACTGCGAAGCTTTGCAAACAGCTCATCCGACACCCGGTTCGGATCCGCAGCAAGCTGTCGGCCAAAGGCAACAATGGTTTTGTCGCGGTCATCCAACTGGAGCTGTTCAGGATCCTCGCCGCCGTCCACAATCTCTTTCTGCATGTAGGTTGCGCAAAGGGTACAGGCATTCTCCCTTGAAATAGCATTGCAGAACAACACACTCAGTCGTTTACCGAGTACTGGCTTAACCTTGCCAAAAAGCGTGTACCACTCAAGCACCGCCCGTAACGCCGCCGGAGAATGCAGGAGCGTCGCTTTCATGTTCGAGACAGAACCATGATGTTCGACCACTTTATCATACTCTTGCCGGATTTCAGGAGAAGCCTCCTCATAAATGACTTTTGAAATTCTTGACATGGCATTTAACTTTTTCGGGGTTTATAATGAATTCTTCAGAGACCTGTGGTGTTGGCGACCGCCTGCTTTACCAGAGCAACAAGCCGGTCAATCTCCCCCTCACTGATCACCAATGGAGGGGCAAGGCAGATAATATCGTCGGTCACCCGGGTACAGAGACCGAGAGAGAGGAGCTCATCCTTTACTCTTCTGCCAAGCCCGGCACTCTCCTCATAACGCTGTTTTGTTGCCTGGTCGGCCACCAGCTCAACTCCGACAAGCAGACCAAGAGCGCGAACCTCTCCGACATGCGCTGTGGCGGTCAACGGCTGCAACTGTTCGAGAAGCTGTGCACCAAGCGTTGCGGATCGCTCTACAAGATTCTCTTCTTCAAGAATGCGAATATTCGCAAGGGCCACGGCACAGGCGACGGGATGTGCGGAACAGGTATACCCGTGCATCCAACGATGTGCGGAATCCGCTGAATCCATCACCTCCTTGATGGCACCCGAAACTCCGACACCTCCAAGCGGGAAATAGCCACTTGTAATCCCTTTGGCAAACTGCACGATATCCGGTTCCACTCCCCAGTGTTCAAGGGCAAACCACCGCCCGGTGCGCCCAAACCCTGTAATAACCTCATCACTGATCAGCAGAACATCGTAGCGGTCACAAATCTCGCGGATACGCGGGAAGTAATCCGCAGGTGGAATGATCACCCCGCCGCCGCCGCCCTGCACCGGTTCAGCAATGAATGCTGCGACCGTTTCAGGGCCCTCACGCAGAATTGCCTCTTCCAGAAGATCCGCCGCCGCCACTCCTGGAGAAACATCGGTTCTTGTTGTTGTGAACCGGTAGGGGTAAGGCGAATCGATATGCAAAAATCCGTTTGCCCTCGGCCCGAAGACCCCAGAAAACTCATCGACACCGGTTGCTGCCGCAGCTCCAATAGTCGAACCATGATAACTCAGTTTTCGGGCTATGATCTTGAACTTTTCAGGACGCCCCTTTGCTCCCCAGTAGAAGCGAGCCGTTCTGATAGAGGTATCGGTCGCATCAGAGCCTCCGAGGGTAAAAAAAAAAGCCTCAATGCCCGGATAGACCAGCCGCTTGAGCGTTCTGGCAAGTTCAATAGCCTGCTTGTTTGTTGACCCCGCATAAGCCGTCGCAAAAGCAAGTGTTTGAAGCTGGGCAGCCGCAGCATCCACCAACTCCCGGCGTCCATGACCAACATAAACATTCCACATGCCACTGAGTCCGTCAAGAAAACTCTTGCCCTCCAGGTTGGTCAGCATCACCCCCCTGCCCGACACCCAGACCTGGGGATCAAGATGTTCATCGGGATAATGCTGAGGATGGATCAAGTGGCTTCTGTCCTGTTGTACCAGCTCCGATTTTTCACGGTACTGCTGAACTGAAGCGCTTGATCGTGATACGTTGCTCATGATAACACTGGTTCCTGTTGATTACGCCTCTGATTCGACGGTGAAGCGAGCGCTGTTGAATTGCGTTTCGCGTTGAATTTCATCAACAACATGGGGATGAAACTTGTGAATGACCGCAACCCATGCAACCCCTCCAAGAAGAAGGGCAAAAAAGAGGTAGGGAAGCCAACTGTAAGGCGCTGGTGGCACCGGATAGAGATTGCCAAGAATCGCAAGCCCAAGAATGCCGATAGAAATAACCGCAATGGCAAGATGCTGCGTTTGCAGCTCGCCACGACGTTTGAGATAAACTGGAGCGGCTACTGAAACAATGATATAGGTTACGATAAAACCAAGGGTCGCCACGGTTCCAACCCATCCGTAAATATCGAAGTCCACCGCCCCGTTCAATGATAGAAGGGCTGCCGGAACAAAGGCAACAATTGAGGCTATCGTCACCGCATTATGGGGAGTGGCATTGGTCTCATGCGCATCACCGGCGGAATTGTGAAAAATTCCATGGCGACTCATCAGAAAGAGAATTCGAGCAGCAGCATTAATGCTTGCAAGCACACAGGCAAAAAAGCTGATGATCGCTCCAATATCAATCAGGATACCAAGAGAGGAGAGACCTGCCCTGTCGGCAAGAACATTCAGCGGCGCAGAACTTTTGTCGAGCGTGACGCTGTTGCCATAGAAACCGATGACCTGCGCATACGAAGAAAGCACAAAAATAGCGCCGACAATCACCGCGCTCCTGACAATTGCTCTCGGAATGTTGTGCAAGGGATCCCTTGCTTCCGAACCGAGCGTCGCCGCGCTTTCAAAACCGGCAAAACTGAAAAGGGCAAGAACAAGACCTCCACGAAGGGCATCCAGACTGGTTGTCTTCAGGACGAGCTGGGTAAAATCAAGCTTGAACCCATAGTTATAAAGAGTAACTCCGACAAGAACAAGGACAAGCGACACTGAAGCGAACTCAAGAGCAAGCGTCAATCGCGTTGAAAGCTTGATATCTTTATAGGCAACATACCAGGCAAGTAGCACACTGATAGCAATAAAAATGACCGGAGGTATTTTAAATCCTGCAACACTTTCAAGCAGGACATTCGAATAGTTGGAAAAGCCCGAAGTGACAGCAGAAGCACAGCCAATATAGGCAATAAGAAGAGCCCATCCGGTCACGCCCCCCCAGAATGATCCAAGCCCCTCCACCGCGTAGGTATAGAATGAACCGGGTGATGCTGAACGGCGGGCAAACTGGTTGATACTGGTTGCAACAAGCAGAATGCTGACTGTCGCTATCAGGTATGCCAGCCAAGTACCGCCACCCGATACGGCAAAGACCAGAGGTATGACAACGGTTGGCGTCGCTGTTGGCGCAATGTTTGCAATTGATTGCCCGAGGGTTTCCAACGGAGAAAGTGAGCCTGTCTTTAATCCGTAAGACTCCTTCCCCCGGTTTGAGCCCGTTTGGTGATGTGTATTAGTACTGCTCATAACTGATTCCTGTGTTGAGTATTTGTTGCCGATTTTCTGTATAACAATATCTCTCAGGAGAGCTTCATAGTAAATCCCATGAATGCGGTATTCTTTATGCCCAAAAGAGGTGAGAGACAACGCAAGAGCTTTTTTCCATCAGCACTCTTTTCTCATGATTATGTATATTGGCGGTACTTGTTTCAATGACTCTAAACCGCACACCGCCATGGTAGCCAGAATTCAAAATCTTTACCTGTTTCTTGCCGCTTTGCTTGCTGTAGCGAGCACGTTTTTCCCTTTCTGGAGTTTCAGCGCTGGCCATCTCTTTCTCGTCTCCGATTTTTGTGCATCCGAGTTTGCTGACATACAGTATTCGCTTGCATCTTCTGCAGGAGGCATCTTTTCGATCATGACCGCCATCTTCTCAATTACAGCCATTTTTCTCTATAAAAACCGTGCTCTGCAGAGCAAGTTTATTCTGCTGGCCATACTGCTCTTCGTTGCTGATCTTTTCTCCGGCCTTACTGCGGCTCACCTGATGAACCAGCATTTCGAAAGCATTCACGCTCTCATAACGCACCGGCCCGAAGCGGGATTCTTCGTCATTCTGCCGGAACCCGTACTGCTCATGCTGGCCCTGAAAGGGGTTAAAACGGATGATAAAATTGCCAATGCTTACAAAAGGCTCTGAAGATGCGCATTGTCTGGTCAATCGGTGACCCTCACGGCATCGGACCGGAAATCATCCTGAAAAGTTTTCTGAAGCTTGAACGCTCCGGTCATTCATTTCTGGTGGCCGGAGCGTATTCCGTGATGGATTATTACAGAACAGCGCTTGATCTGCCGGTAACACTGGAGCTGATCGGGAGTGTCGCCGAAATGGCTCCGGCACGGAACGGTTTACTGCCTGTTTTGAGTATCGCTGAACCGGAGAGCATCATGCCCGGCACGATATCGGCTGAAGCCGGTCAACTCGCCGTGAAATCAATCAACGCCGCTGCTGAACTTTGCCGCGATGGCCTGTGCGACGCGCTGGTCACCGCTCCGATCCACAAGGAAGCCATCGCAAGAGCGGGCTGTGCTGATACCGGCCATACGGGATTTCTCGGCAGGCTTTTCGGGATACCTTCACCGACCATGATGTTTTTTGATCCCGTCCTGGAGCTCAGGGTAGCCCTTGCCACCATCCACGAACCACTCGAAAAGGTTCCCGGGCTGATCCGCTCGATGAACCTTGATGCATTTCTTGCATCCCTCGCCGAATCGATGAACACCGATTTTTCTCTTGCCTCACCCCGCATCGCCGTGCTCGGGCTCAACCCCCACGCCTCCGACGGCGGAATTATGGGTAGTGAAGAACAGGATATTATCCGCCCCTGCATTGAAAGAGCCTCATCCCGCTTCAGGGTGGAGGGCCCTTTTCCTGCCGACGGTTTTTTCGGCTCAAAAATGTACCGCAATTACGATATTGTGGTGGCTATGTATCACGACCAGGGGTTGCTGCCCTTCAAGGTGCTCGCCTTCGACACCGGGGTAAATGTCACTCTCGGACTGCCGATAGTGCGAACCTCGCCCGATCACGGCACCGGTTTCGATATTGCGGGGAAAGGAGTCGCCTCCGAAAGAAGTTGTTATGAAGCGACGCTGCTTGCCATAACCATCGCCCAGAACAGAAAAAAACAAACAGAACAACCACTATGATCTCATTCAGCAACGTTGACCTTGAACTTGATAAAAAACCGATATTTACCAATCTGAACCTTACCATTCAGCCTGGAGAGCTTGTCTATATTGTCGGAAAAAGCGGTACTGGCAAATCAACACTGCTCAAGTCGCTCTACATGGATATTCGTCCGAAAAAGGGGGAGATACGGATTGCCGGGTATAGCTCCCTTACCATCAAAAAGCGGCAGATCCCGCTTCTGCGCAGAAAGCTTGGTATTGTTTTCCAGGATTTCCGCCTGCTTGAAGACCGTAACGTCTATGATAATCTGGCGTTTGTGCTGAAGGTGACCGGCACAAAGGAGAAACTCGTCAAGGAATTGGTCATGCACGCCCTCGAAAGCGTTGGGCTGGAACATGCCGCCAAAGTGATGCCCCTGCGCCTTTCGGGAGGAGAGCAGCAGAGAATATCCATCGCCCGTGCGCTGGTGCGCGAGCCGCTCGTCATCCTCGCCGACGAGCCAACCGGCAACCTCGACCCCGACACTTCGCTGGAAATTCTTAACTATCTGAAGAGAATCAACCAGAAGGGGATCATCGTGGTGATTGGAACTCACGACTATGAGCTGGTGCGGCACTCGCCTTTCCGTACCCTGCAAATTGCCGGGCTTAACCTTGTGGAAAGCACCATGGAGCAGTCGGCTACAGGGTTTCGACCGGCTGCGAGCAATAGCCCTGCATGATAACCACTCCCAAGGGCACCCAGGTATAGGCTCAACGACGCAAAGACATCCTTGCAGCGCAGCTTTTTCATCGGCTCCTCAAACGATGCCACCCGCACACGAACAGGCAAATTGCAGTGCGTTATCACGTATCTCTTTCAGGCTTAACGGCATACAAGGATATTGTTATTCGTGAAGATGCAACTGCTCGACAAACTCTTCAGGGTCAATGTCCCATTTTTTGAGAAGATCTTTGGCTGACTCTGCATACTGTTTAGTTTCAGGAATTTTCTCCGTCAACGGCCACACAATGCGTAACACCTCAGTAGCAACGTCAAGCGACTTCTGCTTGTCAGGCACAGCGTCGTGGTAAAACCACCCAACATTAATGAGCGTCTTTGCCTCGGCGGGCAAATAGGTCTGAGGGTTCATTTGGGCAAGGTCGCGATAGATGCCCAATGTTTCACGGTAGCCCTGCTCCGCTCCGGCATAATCGTTCTGAGCTTTTTGCAAATTCGCCAGATTGTTCAGCGTCCCTGCCACGTAGGGCAGATAAGTCTGCGGATTCGTTTTGGATAGGTCGCGATAGATAACCAACGCTTCACGGTAGCCCTGCTCCGCTCCAGCATAATCGTTCTTGTCTGATTGCAATACCGCGAGATTGTTCAGCTTCATGGCTAAACTCGGCAAATAGGTCTGCGGATTTTTTTTGGATAGGTCGCGATAGATAACCAACGCTTCACGGTAGCCTTGCTCCGCTCCAGCATAATCGTTCTTGTCTGATTGCAATTTCGCCAGATTATTCAACGTCATGGCTACATCCGTCAGATAAGTCTGGGGGTTCGTTCTTGCAAGGTCACGATAACTGTTCAGTACCTTTTCATATAAACCCAAAGCCTTTTCAATCTCACCAACATACTCGAACACCTTGGCAACAATCGCACAGTTTGCCGGTTTCTCCAGATCAATGAACCCGTTATAGCGGTCCATCAGCTCTTGAATCAACTGCACTGTTCCCGAAATTTCAGTATAGACCAACAGAAGATCAAGTACAATCTCATTGGCAATAACCACCGGATCGCGCTGCTGTTGCTCTGCTTCATCAAGCTGCTGCTGCAAAAGCTTCATGCGGGCGTCAAGGTGGCTAATGTTGTCATTGGAGCGCACTGTCTCCTGCGCCACATAACGGCGGACAGTATTATCAGTATCAGTCGTTTCTGCGGCTTGCTCAAAATAGAGATTCGCGCCAACCCGCTGGCTGTAGAGATCAATGGCCTCATTGCTGATGCGCTGCAAGGTGCGGGTGCTGAGCCAAAAGAGTATGGGGATACCGAGTTCGGAAAGCGCCTCCCGGCCAAAATTGAGCTGGACAAGAAGATCGGGATTCTGAAAAAGAGCCGAATCAAGACCTGCAAAAATAAAACCACCAAGATTGGGAACGCTTTTCTTCAAGAAACGTAACTGTTCGAGCGGATGAACAGCGTCATCTCCCTTTTGCCAGGTGTGGACGTGCAAGGTTTTGCCTTTACCCTGCAAAAGGAATTGCAGGGTGCTGTTAACCTCTCTCTGTACAAGTTCATCATTGCACACCGCAAACAAAAAACCACTTCGATATGTCTTTAAAAAAAAACGCTCGGCAATTTTAAGGTTATCAGCATACTCATCAGAAGCAGAATTCATTCCAGTCATAACTACGCCTCCAACGTCAGCGGCATTACCTCTTGAGGAAACCGTTCACACAAAATGGTTCGGACAACCGGATGCACATCGCACCACCCTTCATCATTGTAGCCAAGAATGCAAAGGTTTTGGCGTAAATCAAGCACAGCTTCAGTATTGTCGACCTTTTTTGTTTCGTTTAACGCAAGGGTTTTCAAGGTCTCATAATACTCCGCAACCGAAGTGATAACCTCATTATTCACCCGTTTTTCGGCAATAGTATTCTCGTAATCGCGGCGAAGCCTGAAAAAGCTTTTGGTATAGTCCACTTTCGTTATCACCTCCCGCTCATTATTCTGGGCGTTATCGGCGGCATTGCGAATCATGCGAAAAAGATCGCGCAGGCAACCCCCACTGATGTCAATAAAATCATACACAAGGGCAGGTGGTTCAAAGCAGGCGGCTCCTGTCCGGCGGGTTATAATCTCATACATGGCTTCACGTCCACGAAAAGGCTTTCCCTGCTTGTCGTGCACCTTGAGCATTGGCAGTTCAAAATCCTCGTCAAAATTTCCCTTGATCACCGTAGCCTTTGGATGGTGGCGCAAAGAGACAGGAAATGTAAAAATGACATGGGTTTGCAAGGTGCTGAGAATATGGCTGTGGTTGAAAAACAGCTCTTCGGCCTTCTCAACACTCAATTTGTCGAGGTCTTCAATGATGATAATCAACCCTTTTTTACCACTCTCTGGCAGATGGCTTTTGATTTCACGAATCAAAGCATTGCAGTGGCTGATAAAATCTGACAAGCGGGGCTCGATATTTTCAATAATGGTTTTTTTGGTGGAGTAACTCGCATTGGCGGATGCCCTCATTTTAGCAAAAAAACGGGCGAAAAGCGGGGCACTTACCTTTACTTCTGCACCAGCTTCAAGCAAGGCATCTCCTGTCAACTTCGTGATTTTCTCAATCTCAACGGAATGACTCCATTCGCTGACGCTTGCAAATAATTGCGGGTTAATACGGATGTTGTACTTGTCAAC
>CAIYWF010000345.1 GCA_903929845.1 uncultured Chlorobiaceae bacterium
ATCGACCACTTCACGGAAGGTGACGGCGCGGTAACCGGGACGGTTGACATCGGGGGAGAGTGAGAGCGTCTTGTTGGTCGGGCCGATGGAACCGGCCACAAAGCGTGGTTTGTCGGGAGTTTTTGTGGTATAGTCGTTGGCTGCGCGTCGAGCAAGGCGAGTGGCCTCAACATTCAGCTCCTTCACCAGCTCTACGGCATTATAGTCGCCTTGGGAAATAGGATTTGCGTTGAAGGTGTTGGTTTCAATAATGTCTGAGCCAGCCTCAAGAAAGTCGCAATGGAGATCGTAGATTATCTCCGGTTGCGTCAACACAAGCATATCATTGTTTCCAAGGAGCGGATGGGAGTGCGAGGCAAACCGAGCGCCCCGGTAATCCTCCTCCTTTAATTTATGGCGCTGGATCATGGTGCCCATCGCACCGTCGAGCACAAGGATGCGCTGTTCAAGCAGAGATAAAAGGGTCTCTTTCATTCGTTAAAGCATGGCTGCGGTTAAAAAAAGGAGAATATACCGAAAAGGGCGCAATTACTTGCTGTCCACAGCTTATGGCACCCTCTCTTCAAGCCAGGAGTGGATCAGCTCAACACCGCTGTCAGAAATCTGGTGTGCTATCGGATATTCCTGGTACGTGAGGTCATCAACTTGCTGCTGCAACCAATCTTGAGACGCCCGCCCTTTTGCAATTGGCAAAATATCGTCATGAAGACCGTGCAGCACAAGAAAGGGGATTTTTCTTATGCTGTTGTCATCCTTCGGACGTGTTTCAGGTAACTGCCCGGAACAGGCAATGACCCCATGCACTAACTCAGGTTCACTGAAAGCGGTCATGTAGCTCATCACCGATCCCTGGCTGAATCCCATCAGAAAAACCTTGTTTCCGGCGGGTTTGTACTCTGCAATAATATCCTTGACAAAGCTGATGAATTGCAGGCGCGCATCCTCCGCTGCGGTATAATCGACAGTAATGCCCGTCGGGGTAAAGCTGAGCGGAAACCAGCCGAACATGCCCATATCAAGCGTGTGAGGAGCACGAACACTGATATAGCGCAGCCCCTCATGCAGTGAAGGTGCAAGCTGGATCAAATCTTTTTCATTGCTGCCATAGCCGTGCAGCAGCATCATGATCGGAGCATGTTCAGGCGCTGCAGGGGCAAGATCAAGAAAGGTGAGCGAAAGATGTCTTCGTTGAAGCATGATGTCAGAAGTGGTTTATGGTTGAAATTCGTGAAGAACGTTGGAAATAAACCCGCCGCCGAGCACTTCGGTGTCGCGATAAAAGACCGCTGCCTGCCCGGATGCAATGGCGCTTTTTGGTGAAGCGAACGATACGGCGACGGTATCATTATCAAGAGGTTCCATCGTGCAGGGGGTTTCGCGGTCGTGATACCTTATTTTTCCGAGTGCCTCGATCGGGCTGCTCAGGGTTTCAATACCGATCCAGTTGAGCCCTGAGGTCACCAGCCGACGGCTTTCAAGCGCCGATTTTTTACCGATATAGATTCGGTTATGCTCCGTGTCGAGTCCTGTAACATAGAGTGGGACTTTGGCTGAAACACCAAGTCCGCGCCGCTGGCCGATTGTGTAGAAAGGATAGCCCCGGTGCTTGCCGATAACCTTGCCGGTTTCATCCACAATGTCGCCGCCAGCCACCTTTTCAGCAAGGCCGGGGATAGCTCCGGCAAGGTAGCTGCAATAGTCGTCCTGCGGCACAAAGCAGATCTCCTGGCTCTCCTTTTTTTCAGCCGCCCTGACGCCAAAAGAATGAGCCAGCTTTCGTACCTCCGGTTTGGTCAGTGCGCCAAGCGGCAGGATGGTTTTTGCCAAATCGCTCTGGGAGAGCATCCAGAGAAAATAGCTTTGGTCCTTCTCTGGGTCAACCCCTTTGTAGAGCCGGTATCGTCCATCGCTGAAAGAGGTGGAGGCAAAGTGGCCGGTAGCGACAAACTCCGCATCGAGCATCTTAGCTCCCTCAAACAGGCCGAACCACTTGATTTTTTTATTGCAAACCATGCAGGGGTTTGGCGTCCTACCTCCAAGATAGTCATCATGAAAATAGCTGATGACATCATCCCTGAACTTGCGGCTGAGGTTCAGGGTAAAGACCGGAATCTGAAAATCGGGATGGTCGCTGATAACGAGTGGGGAAGGTTGAATCGAAGGACTCTCATCCAGAGAATCGAGCACCTTGATGTTCAGGCCTGTCACCTGATAGCCCTGCTTCAAAAGCAGGCACGCAGTAACAGCAGAGTCAACCCCGCCGGAAATACCGACAAGAACTTTTTTCTGAGCGCTCATGGGATGAATCCGGGAAAGAGGGTGGGAAATAAGGTATCGGTGACGAGAGTGCTGCTATCAGGTCAACAATTTCCAGCTCCAATGCTGTCGCGAGAAAGGGATCAAGAGATACCGGGGCTTCAATGGTCATATTCTGCCGGTTGTGATGCGATGCTTTTTATTATTTTTATAATACGTTATGGCGTTTAAAGAAGCAAGTTCAGATTGCATATACTTGGTTTCAAGTTGCAGAACCCATAGACATGCCGATGCCCAGTTTATATGGTGTGGGCAGCAAGCCAAATGCTGACTCCATTTTGCTGCTGTCGAAGCGATAATCGTACTCAAATTGATACATCATCTCTTCATTTTCGCGAAGCATGGGTATGAATACTCCTATAAGTTTCAGCATCCAACGCGGTGCGACCTGCAACGTATAGGTGCGACCTGCCTGATCGCAGGCCAACCGCACGAAGTCTGCACCAGTTAACGGTTCTTTGGTGGTGGGCAGATGCCACGTCTGTCCATAAGCCTCTGGTGCTCTTCCCAGCAAAGCTAAAGCACGGCCAGCGTCTGGGGTGAACGTAAAAGTGTGCACGGTATTTGGGTTGCCTATCCACTGAGGCTTCTTTCCCGCCTTGAGGCGTTCAAACACCGTAGCATACGGAAAGCTTTGCATTGCGCCGGGGCCATAGAAATCAGCAGCTCGCACTATCATCGCTTGAAAATCGTCGCTGCGCATCTCATCGAGAAGCATCGTTGCAATCTTCGCCCGAACCTCTCCCTTCTTGCTCGTTGGGTTGAAGATCGTCTTCTCCGTCATGACGCCATCAACCTGACCATAGGCATAAACGTTGTCGAAGAAGACAAGGCGTGTGCGATGCTGCTTGCAGGCATCGATTACATTGCGCATTACTCGGGGCCACTGCTCCTGCCAAACAGATGTGTTGTATGGCAGACCTGCCACCAGGTATGCTACATCGCTACCGGCTACGGCATTGGAGGTCGCTTTACCATCCAACAGGTTAGCCTGAAATGTTTCATCGGTCTGGTTCACTTTTCGGGGGTTTCGGCTCACCTGACGGATGTTTGATTCATGCACGGCTAACGCTCGCGAAAGCTCCTGAGCAATGATACCATTTGCACCAAGTATCGTATGCATATTTCTAAACCTTTTTTCAACTCCTATCCTGAATTATTCATCAAAGCAATAAAAAAGGGGCGCAAAAGATATCACAATTGCTTATATTATTGGTAGTTAAGATCAATAAACAAAGCCCGATATCGATGGAACCCCTTGAAGCGAATATAGTCATACCAGAGAATACC
>CAIYWF010000346.1 GCA_903929845.1 uncultured Chlorobiaceae bacterium
GCATGAGACGCTCACCGTTGAGGTTGTTGAGCAGTGCCTGATTGATGATTTCAACATTCCGTCGGAGCAGATTCGCCGGGCCACCGGAACCGACAAGGGGCTGGAGAATCTTGATCTTGCTGTATCAAGTTGCAAGGTACGCTTTATCATTACCGTGCAGGCTTTGCGGGAGGGGTGGGACTGCCCCTTTGCCTACGTCCTCTGCTCCGTTGCCGAGATGCGCTCTTCCACAGCGGTTGAACAGATTCTCGGCAGAATCATGCGGCTGCACCATGCCAAACGGAAGCAGCGGGTAGAGCTGAACATGGCTTATGCCTTTTCAGCATCGAAAAATTTTGTTGAGGCGGCCAACGCCCTTGAAGATGCCCTGATTCAAAACGGCTTTAACCGGCAGGAGGCCAAAGAGCTGATAACCCGTATGCCAACCGGTGAACAGGGCAGGCTTGACCTCTTCTTCAAGGTCTCGGAACCTCTCGCAGAGGTGCCACTCCTTGCAGGGCTGCCCGAAACCGTCGCCAACAAATTCACCTACGACGAGGCGAGCAAAACCTGTACTTTTGTCGGTATCATGGAAGAGCCGGAGAAGTACGCGATTCTTGATTGCTGCACAACGCCGGAAGCGCGGGCAACTATCGAGCGGCTCTATCGCAAAAGCTGTGGCATACCGCCGGAACAGCCAAAAACAGCGGCTGAACGCGGCATTGACTTCTCGGTTCCTCTCCTCTCCGTGCAGCAGGGTGACCTGTTTGAACCCTTCGAGGAGAGCCATTTCCTTGAAATTCCGTGGAGACTTTCCAAATACCCGCCGACCTTCACCGAGTCAGACTATGCAGCAAAGCAGTTTGACGGCAAGGTAATTGATATTGA
Organism: uncultured Chlorobiaceae bacterium; assembly: GCA_903929845.1. Lineage (GTDB taxonomy): Bacteria > Bacteroidota > Chlorobiia > Chlorobiales > Chlorobiaceae > Chlorobium. The sequence continues at coordinate 868 of CAIYWF010000346.1, forward strand.
CGTTGATGATCGCGGCAAGGTTTCAAAGTCATTCCTCAAAGAGCTGCGCCACCAGATCTCTTTTCTGGAGCCGGACGACGACGAAAGTGTGGCAACGCTGGTTCACTGGATTGATCGGAACATTCCGAACCGCGCTGATATCTTTCCGTCAGAGAGCGGCCCCTGGCTGATCGGTGTCATTCACTATTTTCTGAACGAGAGAAATATCTCCCTTCAAGAGCTTTTTCACGACAAATACACCCTGCGCCAAAGGATTGTTGCTAAAATAGATACCCTTCGCAGAGCCGAGCGGCAGAAAGCATATCAGGCATTTCTCCTGCCGGAATGCGCAACCCCGATTGTGGTGACGCCAGCCCAATGCTTTACATTTAAACCCGACGAATACCCCTGCAACGCAAAATATCAAGGCAGCTTCCAGTTCAAGAAGCACTACTACAAGGAGATTGCCACCTTGAATGGTGAAGAGGAGGAGTGCGCCATTTACATCGATCAACTCCCCGAAGTTGAATTCTGGGTGCGCAATATCGAAAGGCGCGAGCTCCACTCTTTCTGGCTCCAAACCTCCACAGATAAATTCTACCCCGACTTTGTCTGCAAACTCAAGGATGGGCGTTTTCTTGTTGTTGAGTACAAAGCGGAGACATCATAGAGCAATGAAGATTCACGGGAGAAACGAGCCTTGGGGGAGTTGTGGGAGAAGCGGAGTAACGGGGCGTGTTTGTTTGTGATGCCAAAAGGGAGGGATTTGGTGGGGATTGGGGGGAAGGTTTATAGTGGTACTGATGTGTTGATTTGATTTTTTTCCAAAGGAGATACGTCAATGGATGTTGAAGCAACAAAGAAAAGGCTTGAAGAGCTCGTAGAAGAAATAAATTTATTGTCTTCCAAAAAAATTCGATTTCATCAGCAAGCAAAGGTGAAAAGAAATATGGCTATTAAGGGAGCTAATGGAACGCTTTACATTCAACAACGGCAACTGCTTACGATATTTGTTTGTATGGCAAGACCCTTGCTGTTTTTGCGCATCAAGCAAAAGATCGATCAATCAGCGGAAAAATCTGAATGCTGCGAACATAAGCCTCAAACAATGCCAAACCAGTTCGCTCGGTTAAGCGCATATTAGTTGGCTGAATGGAGCTGGTTTTTCTTCTTATCCAGAAACCGTGTATCTTTTTCCATGAGGCGTTCTACTTGTAGGGCTGTGTTCTATAGGGTGGTAATTTTGAGGTTAACCACTTTGCCATAAAACTTTAATCTATAAATCAAGTTTTTCCCTTTTTTGTTTTTTTATTTCTATAAAACACTATTTTTCAGAAAAAATACTATTTTCAATAACTTTAATTAAGGTAATATGTTTTACTATAAAGAAAAATCATGGCTGTTATCAATCAAACGTACGCTCTATATTTATACGTTTTTACTTATTTTAGTCGCATGTTCAGATAACCAAACGATAGCTACTCCTGAAGTTAATCCTCATTTTTTCGAAAAGAATCTTCATTTGATTTGGAAAAATAATGGGGACTATGCGTATATAGACACAACCCACATTATGATCAATAAAAACAATTCAAATACTTTACACGTCTATATCTTTGCTGCAAGAGAAAGCTATATGACTTTAATTCGTAATCCTAAAACTGGCAAATTTGCAAATATGTATACAAATAGCCATACGTCTTTTAATCAATTAAAGTTCATGGATATTGAAAATAATTCAACAGCTTTAAAATTATGGCAAACCGGAACAAATCAAGTGCCGCCTAAAGAGGTAGAGAAAGGAAAGAGTGGTAAAAAATGGTTTTATGCTGACAAAACATCATCCCCTGATTTATCTGAATCTATTTTTTGTTATGTTTTACCAAAAATTGTAATAGATAAAGATTCTGGTTATGAACTTCTTGATTGTATCATTTTAAGAGAGTCTTTCTTAGGATTTAATTATGATTTAGAAAAAAGGGTGGTCAATAAAACCATTTATAACCCTGTATGGGGGGCTGTAAAAGCCACTGATAATAAATTTATTCCATTAAATGATCTTGACGAATCTATTTTAAGGTATGTGAAAAAAATGGGGAAACTTAAATAGCAATATTTGTTATAACCTGCAATTTATTAAACTCTTAGCGGTTATATTATCGTTAGGTTTCGTTGTTCTTGATATGGATTATACATCGGGATCAACCTTTTCATAACTGAGCCGAAACTAATGCGAATCATTCAAAACCCTCAAAACATAAGACGCAAAACTCTTCTTTATTTTTTTTCAGATCTGATCAAATATATTGTCAATAAAACATAAGCAAGAATAATTAAAATCGCACCAAAAGGCAAGTCAAACATAAATAATAGGTACGCGCAGTAGAGAAAAGTCAAAAATCGAGCAATATGAGCAATATATGATAGCATCAGAGTAATTACGATTTAAATATATAAAGAGATATATTCAGCCATTTTTGTTACATAGCCTAAAAAAAATTCATTCTGTTTTTTAATCTTAAATAATCATGATTAAGAATTAAGACGTGTTTAAAAAAAATCTCAAATGAGATAAAATCAAAAATAAGATTATCATCAGCAAAGCTTTTTTTGTTAACCAACTCATGTGCGTGCATAATCATATTTCGCAGCTCAATAACATCAACATGATTTAACTGAATATTTCCTATCTTACGGTCATTAGTGAAGTTAATTATATCGCTAAGATAAAGACACTGGAGGTCTTGAGATTTATTGATTTTTTCTTGAAACTTTTCGCGACGATACTGACTATTTCCAGAAAAATCAATTATGGTCTCATTTGTAACACCATGTTTTCGCAAATATTCTTTGAGCATTTTTTCATATTGTGAAAGTATGCCGAATAGATAAACATTTACGATGTGCGTATTATAATCAGAAAAATGTAAGACACCTGTCAACTCGGTCCCTGCATAAACGAATAATAAATTATTTTTTCTAAAAGCCTCAACGATCTTTTCATCAAAGGCCTTTGTATTTCCATTTATTTTAGCTTTTTCAGCGATAATTGTTGAATGAAAATCATCAACGACTTTATGCCAAATTTCGTTTGACTTATTCAGTGATGGCAAAAAATCTATATTTCTTTTATTACAAAAATCAAAACATTCTTTTCTGTAGGCTTCATCAAAGAAAAATATTTCTTTGGTTTGAATATCTGAAATATGTAGCATATTTATGACTAGAAATATTATTAATATTGGAACAAAAACTGCTTTTTCATGTGTGGTAATGATGGTCAGTTGTTATTGCATGGTTTGTATCCGCTTGATCTGAAAATTTTTGAGTTTCTTTTCCCACAGAAGGAGTAGTTCAACTCTTCCGATGAATTTGTGCTAACAAGGTAATAAAGGGCACCTCTATTTAGTGTGTCGTAGATAAGCAGTACAAGTGCTGAGGGTCTGGCCCCTCGCACTCGGCTTGCAGGAGCAGGGTGCAAACCACCGTATGCGGCTGTGGTCAAAAGCTATGGTCGTGAGCGATACGGAAA